>NZ_JBEXOV010000017.1:0-100755 GCF_040611715.1 Streptomyces sp. NPDC006544
CCGTCAGCCGCTTCAAGTTCCCCGGAATGAAGCCGCTGATGTGGACCCTGCTCATCACGCAGATGTTCCCTATGGCCATCCTCATCGTGCCGCCCCTGACGCATGAGGAAGCCCGCGATCAAGGCGTAGAGCACGGCCACGCCGAGGACCAGCGGGACGGAGCGTCCGTCGAGCGGCAGCACGAGCGCGGCCACCGCCGCGGCGCCGACGAAGGCGGCGTTGAAGAGCACGTCGTAGACGGAGAAGACCCGCCCGCGGAAGGCGTCGTCCACCTGGGACTGCACGACGGTGTCGGTGGAGATCTTGGCGCCCTGGGTGGCCAGGCCCAGGACGAAGGCGGCGGCCAGCATCGGACCGGGGGTGAAGAACAGTCCGAGCGCCGGGACCAGGAGCGCGGATCCGGCGGCGCACGCGGTCATCCAGCCCCGGGTGCCCAGCCGGCCGACGAGCCAGGGAGTGACGAGGGCTGCCGCGAAGAACCCCGCACCGGAGACGCCGACGGTGACGCCCAGCAGGGCCAGCCCGTCGGACTCGTTGTCCGACCAGGCGTAGCGGCAGAGCATGAGCAGCGTGACGAACAGGGCCCCGTAGCAGAACCGCATCAGGGTCATGGCGGTGAGCGCCTGGGCCGCCTCGCGGCGGGACGACAGGTGCCGCAGGCCGTCCGCCATGCCGCGCACGGCGAGGAGGACTCCCTCGCGGAGCGTCGGGTCGATCCGGCCGGGAGGGTGGTCGGGTCCCAGGAGGCCCACGGCGAGGGACAGGGAGACCAGGGCCGCGCAGAGGTAGAGCCCGGCGCCGAGTAGGACGACCAGGGCGTCGGAGTCGGCGGCCAGGACTCGGACGAGGAAGGCGAGGCCCCCGCCGGCGACGGCCGCGAG
The DNA here is from genome assembly GCF_040611715.1 of Streptomyces sp. NPDC006544. Lineage (NCBI taxonomy): Bacteria > Bacillati > Actinomycetota > Actinomycetes > Kitasatosporales > Streptomycetaceae > Streptomyces > Streptomyces sp. NPDC006544. The sequence goes on from NZ_JBEXOV010000017.1 coordinate 882, forward strand.
GGTCCCGGCGGTCGGCGAGAGCGCGTTCGCCGTGACCAGCCGGCCGGAGTCGACGACGTGCGGCAGGGAGGCGGCGAGCCCGGCCAGGACGAAGCGGTTCACCGCGGTCACGGAAAGGGCCGAGGCGTAGAAGAGCCAGTCGGGGACGTGCGCGACGATCAGCATGCCGGTGACACAGGCGAGGAAGGCCCTCAACAGGTTGCCGTAGAGGAAGACCTGACGGCGGGGCCAGCGGTCCAGCAGCACTCCGGCGAAGGGCCCGATCACCGAATAGGGCAGCAGGAGCACGGCCATGGCCGAGGCGATCGCCGCGGGCGAGGCCTGCTTCTCCGGGGCGAAGACGACGTAAGTGGCCAGTGAGACCTGGTACACACCGTCAGCCGCCTGGGAGAGCAGCCGCACGGCGAGCAGGTTGCGGAAGTCCCGCAGACGCAGGAGTACGCGCAGATCACGTACGACAGCCATGTGGGCAAGGGTCACATACGCGGAGGGTCCCCGGGCACATTGCCCGGGGACCCTCCGTCGAAGTGCAGTCGAAGTCCAGGTGTCGTCGAGGACCCCTGGAGCGTGACTAGCGCTCGGTCTCGCCCTTGATGAACTTCTCGACGTTGGCCTGGGCCTCGTCGTCGAAGTACTGCACCGGCGGGGACTTCATGAAGTAGCTCGACGCCGACAGGATCGGGCCGCCGATACCGCGGTCCTTGGCGATCTTCGCGGCGCGCAGCGCGTCGATGATGACACCGGCGGAGTTCGGGGAGTCCCACACCTCGAGCTTGTACTCGAGGTTCAGGGGGACGTCACCGAACGCGCGGCCCTCGAGGCGGACGTAGGCCCACTTGCGGTCGTCGAGCCACTGGACGTAGTCCGACGGGCCGATGTGGACGTTCTTGTCGCCGAGCTCGCGGTCGGGGATCTGCGAGGTGACGGCCTGCGTCTTGGAGATCTTCTTCGACTCGAGGCGGTCACGCTCGAGCATGTTCTTGAAGTCCATGTTGCCGCCGACGTTGAGCTGCATGGTGCGCTCAAGACGGACACCGCGGTCCTCGAACAGGCGAGCCATCACGCGGTGCGTGATGGTGGCGCCGACCTGGGACTTGATGTCGTCGCCGACGATCGGGACACCGGCCTCGGTGAACTTGTCGGCCCACTCCTTGGTGCCGGCGATGAAGACCGGGAGGGCGTTGACGAAGGCGACCTTGGCGTCGATGGCGCACTGGGCGTAGAACTTCGCCGCGTCCTCGGAACCGACCGGGAGGTAGCAGATCAGAACGTCGACCTGACGGTCCTTGAGGACCTGGACGACGTCGACCGGGGCCTCGTCCGACTCCTCGATGGTCATGCGGTAGTACTTGCCCAGGCCGTCCAGGGTGTGGCCGCGCTGAACGGTCACGCCCGCGTTCGGGACGTCGCAGATCTTGATGGTGTTGTTCTCGCTGGCGCCGATGGCGTCCGAAAGGTCGAGGCCGACCTTCTTCGCGTCGACGTCGAACGCGGCGACGAACTCGATGTCACGCACGTGGTAGTCGCCGAACTGGACGTGCATCAGACCGGGGACCTTGGCCGCCGGGTCGGCGTCCTTGTAGTACTCGACGCCCTGCACCAGCGAGGCGGCGCAGTTGCCTACGCCGACGATGGCTACGCGAACCGAACCCATTCCGGTTGCTCCCTGTTTGTTCTCGGACGAGGCCTGCGAGGTGCAGGCCTCACTTTGCAGTTTCGTCGGGCGGACCGGGTCGTCTCTGATCCCGTCCCGCCCGCTCACTCTCGATGAGCTCGTTCAGCCAGCGCACTTCGCGCTCCACGGATTCCATGCCGTGGCGTTGCAGCTCGAGCGTGTAGTCGTCGAGCCGCTCGCGGGTGCGGGCGAGCGAGGCGCTCATCTTCTCCAGGCGCTCCTCAAGCCGGCTTCGACGGCCTTCCAGTACCCGCATGCGCACTTCTCGTTCGGTCTGGCCGAAGAAAGCGAAGCGTGCGGCGAAAGACTCGTCCTCCCAGGCATCGGGGCCCGTGTGGGAGAGGAGCTCTTCGAAGTGCTCCTTGCCTGCGGCCGTCAACCGGTAGACGATCTTGGCGCGGCGCCCTGCGAGTGAAGCGGCGAGAGCGTCTTCCGGGGCATTGCCCGGTTCTTCGATCAACCAGCCGTTGGTGACGAGCGTCTTGAGGCAGGGGTAGAGCGTCCCGTAGCTGAACGCCCTGAACACCCCCAGCGAGGTGTTGAGCCGCTTGCGCAGCTCATAGCCGTGCATGGGGGATTCGCGAAGCAGGCCCAGGACGGCGAACTCGAGGATGCCTGAGCGCCTGCTCATCCGCCTGCCCTTCCTCCGCCTCGGAGTGTTTATGTCGAGCTGATGTATCGGCTCGATACATCCAGACGATAGAACGGGCGGCCCCCGGCTACAAGTCGCAACGCGGTGACCGGCGTCACATCGTCAATTCACAGGGGGCAAGTTGCCTGTTTTGGGATGAACTTCGGCACTGGTGAGCTTTTGGTCCTGCGTAGTCTGTGCGCCATGACACCGGGGGGACCTCAACTGCCGCTTCCAGGCCACTCGCCTGCCCGAGGAGTAGTCGTTCGATGAGCGAGCACCGCCGCAAACAGCAGCAGCCGCAGGGCGGCGGCCGCGCCGCGGCCCGCAAGGCTGCCCAGCAGCGCCCCGCCCGGGGCGCCGGGTCCGGGCGTGACGTCCCCACCGCGTCACCCAGTGGGCCGTATCCGGACGAGCCGGGCCACGGCAGCCGTGCCGACGCCCGCAGAACCGCCGGCCGCGGGACTTCGGGCCGGGGCGCGGGCAAGGCCGGCCGCGGCACGGGCCGCCCGGACAAGCGCGTGATCAACTATCCGCGCTCGGACAAGGACGGCTGGAAGCGCTTCGTCCCCTCCTGGAAGCTGGTCGGCGGCACCGCCCTGGGCTTCTTCGCGATCATCACCGCGGGTGCCGGCATCGGCATCGCCTCGGTGAACACCCCCGACGCGAACAAGGCCGCCGAGGCGCAGAACAACGTCTTCTACTGGGCCGACGACACCCAGATGGTCGCGACCGGCGGTTCCATGAACCGCCAGATCGTGCCCATCGGGAAGATCCCCCGGTCGATGCAGAACGCCGTGATCGCCGCGGAGAACGAGTCCTTCGAGTCGGACAAGGGCGTCGACCCCATGGGCATCGGCCGGGCCGTGTGGAACATGGCCAAGGGCGGATCCACCCAGGGCGGCTCGACGATCACCCAGCAGTACGTGAAGAACACGTACCTGGACTCCGACCAGACGCTCAAGCGCAAGGTCACCGAGCTCTTCATCTCGATAAAGCTCGGTGTGACCGAGGAGAAGGCCACCATCCTGGCCGGCTACCTGAACACGGCCTACTACGGGCGCGACGCGTACGGGATCCAGGCGGCCTCCCGCGCCTACTTCAACAAGGACTGCACGGAGCTGACCCCCTCCGAGGGCGCCTTCCTGGCCGCGGTGCTCAAGGGCCCCAACCTCTACAACCCGGACGGCGGCATCGGTACCTCCGCCACGCCCCAGCTGAACTCCGAGCGGGCCCACCAGCGCTGGGCCTGGGTGCTGGACCGCGAGGTCGCGGTGGGCCGGATGCAGCAGTCCGAGCGGGACCAGTACAAGGAGTTCCCCAAGCTCGTCGAATCCGCGCAGGCCCGCGGCATGTCCGGGCAGATCGGCTACCTGGTCGACACGGCCAAGCTGTACGTGTCGAAGACCAAGGGCATCACGGCCGACGACCTGGCCAAGGGCGGCTACCAGATCCGCACCACCTTCGAGAAGCCGAAGGTGGACGCGCTGGTCAAGGCGGTCGAGGACACCCGGGACGGGTTCATCGACGAGAAGAAGCGGCCCGAGTACGACACCTTCGTGCAGTTCGGCGCGGCCTCCGTCGACGTGAAGACCGGCGCGCTGGTGGCCCTGTACGGCGGTCCGGGCATGGACAAGAAGTACTTCAACAACAACGCCAACACCACGGGTGTACCGGTCGGCTCGACCTGGAAGCCCTACGTGCTGGCGGCTGCCATGCAGTACGGCACCCAGAACTCCAAGGGCCAGGGCATCTCGGCCGACAGCAAGTACATGGCCAACGACCTCACGGTGATCAACAACCGTCAGGGCAAGCCGCTGTACGAGAGCCCCGGCAAGCCGTTCAAGCAGAAGAACGAGAGCTCGACGGCCTACGGCTACGTGACCCTGAACGAGGCGATGGAGAAGTCCATCAACGTCCCGTTCGCCCAGCTCATCTTCGACGTCGGGCACAGCAAGGTCCGGGACGTGGCCAAGGCCACCGGCATCCTCGACGAGTCGATGGACCCCGGTGACAACGCCTCGTTCGCACTGGGCACCTCGACCCCCAGCGCCATCCGGATGGCCGACTCGTACGCCACCTTCGCCGCCTCCGGAACCCACCGGGAGCCCTTCTCGGTGCGCAGCGTCCAGAAGGACGGCAAGGACCTGCCGGGCTTCGAGGCGCCCAAGGCGCAGCAGGCCATGGACAACTCCATCGCCGACAACATCACCAAGGTGCTGCGCAACGTCATCGAGAACGGCACCGGTACCAAGGCGAAGAAGCTGGGCCGCCCGGCCGCCGGCAAGACCGGTACCACCGACAAGAACAAGTCGGCCTGGTTCGTCGGCTACACCCCCGAGCTCTCCACCTCGGTGGCGCTGTTCCGATCGGACCCCAACGCGGAGAAGAAGGAACTGATCTCCATGAACCACGTGGGTGGAGTCGACTCCATCCACGGTGGTGACATCCCGGCCCAGATCTGGACCGAGTACATGAAGGCGGCTCTGAACGGCGTCCCGGAGAAGGACTTCCCGGAGCCCGAGGAGATCGGGGTCACCGCGGACTCCTCGGGTGCCCCCTCCCCCAGCCCGTCCCCCTCCCCGTCCCCGACGCCCTCCCCGTCGCCGACCCCCTCGATGACCCCGCCCGCGGAGCCGTCGCCGACGCCGAGCAAGGGCGGCAAGCCGTCCTGCCGGCCGTGGGAGATCTGCGACCCGGACCCGACTCCCAGTGGGACCGGTTCACCCTCGCCCACCAAACCGACGGGCAGGCCGGGCGGTACGACGAACGGGGGAGGCGGCGGCTTCCCCATAGGGGGATCCACCGGAGGCTGACCGGCTGCCCCGAGGCAACGCCGGAGAGGGCCGTCGCACCTGGTGCGGCGGCCCTCCCCCATGTCCGGCGCGGTACGGCAGGATGTGCGCATGACGAAGGTGCACGAGGAAAGCCCCGTACTGCCCACCCAGCAGGACGAGATCGCTGCCGCGGGGAGCGAACTCATCGGCGGGCCGCTGGGCCGCTACGCCCGGCTGGGCGGCCACTGGCTGACTCCCGTGCGCGTCGTGGTGCTCGTGGCCCTGGGGATGTTCGCGCTCGGCATGGTGCAGAAGCTGCCCTGCTACGACTGGGCGTGGTTCCGCGGCGCGGGATCCCAGTACACCCACGCCTGCTACTCGGACATCCCGCACCTCTACGTCGTCCGAGGCTTCGCCGACGGGCTCGTCCCGTACTTCGACCGGCTCCCCGGGGACATGCAGTTCCTGGAGTACCCGGTGCTCACCGGGCTCTTCATGGAAATCGCCTCCTGGCTGACCCCGGGCAGCGGCTCCATGCAGCACCGGGAGCAGATGTACTGGATGGTCAACGCGGGCATGCTGATGGTCTGCGCCGCGGTGATCGCCGTGTGTGTCGCCCGTACCCACCGCCGGAGGCCGTGGGACGCCCTGCTCTTCGCCCTCGCGCCCGCCTTCGCGCTGACCGCGACCATCAACTGGGACCTGCTGGCCATCGCCCTGACCGCTGCCGCGATGCTCATGTGGTCACGGGGACGGGCGCTGTCCTTCGGCGTCCTGATCGGCCTGGCCACCGCCGCCAAGCTCTACCCGGTGCTCCTGCTCGGGGCCGTGTTCGTGCTCTGCTGGCGGGCCGGGAAGTGGCGTGCGTTCGGTGCGGCGGCCGGCGGCGCCGCGGCCTCCTGGCTCCTGGTGAACCTGCCCGTGATGCTCTTCGCGTGGGAGGGCTGGCAGAAGTTCTACACCTTCAGCCAGGAGCGGCCCATCGACTTCGGCTCCGTGTGGCTGCTGATCTCCCAGCGCTCCGGGAACCCGCTGGAAGGCGCCAACACCTATGCGACGGGCCTGACGCTGCTGCTGTGCGCGGGGATCGGCCTGCTCACGCTGACCGCGCCCCGCCGCCCCCGCTTCGCCCAGCTGGCGTTCCTGCTCGTCGCCGCCTTCATCCTGGTCAACAAGGTCTACTCGCCCCAGTACGTGCTGTGGCTGATCCCGCTCGCCGCGCTGGCCCGGCCGCGCTGGCGGGACTTCCTGATCTGGCAGGCCGGCGAGGTCGTCTACTTCCTGGGCATCTGGTTCTACCTGGCGTACACGACGAGCGGGGAGAAGCACCAGGGTCTGCCCCTGGAGGGGTACCAGCTGGCCATCGCCGCCCACCTCCTGTGCACGCTCTACCTGTGTGCCGTCGTGGTGCGCGACATCCTGATGCCCGACCGCGACGTGGTGCGGCGCGACGGTTCGGACGACCCCTCCGGCGGCGTCCTGGACGGCGCCGAGGACGTGTTCACGCTGTCCCCGACGGCGAAGGCGCCGCAGTACGCGGCGCCTTCGGAAGGACAGCGGGTCGACTGGGGCGCGGGCCCCAGGGACTGACTCAGGCGTCGAGCACCCGGTCGAACTGCGTGGTGGTGTGGCGCAGGTGCGCGACCAGCTCGTCGCCCACCTTCGGCTCGGGCGAGTCCGCGGGCACGAACAGGATGGACACCTGCATGTGCGGCGGCTCGGCGAACCAGCGCTGCTTGCCGGCCCACACGAACGGCGACAGGTTCCGGTTGACGGTGGCCAGTCCGGCCCGGGCGACGCCCTTGGCGCGCGGCATCACCCCGTGCAGGGCCTTGGGAGCCTCGAGGCCCACGCCGTGCGAGGTGCCGCCTGCGACCACGACGAGCCACCCGTCGGAAGCGGCCTTCTGCTGGCGGTAGCCGAACCGGTCGCCCTTGGCGACGCGGGTGACGTCGAGGACCGCGCCGCGGTACTCGGTCGCGTCGTGGTCGCCCAGCCACAGCCGGGTGCCGATGCGGGCCCGGAAGCGGGTCTGCGGGAACTGCTGCTGCAGCCGGGTCAGCTCCGCGGACCTGAGGTGGCTGACGAACATGGTGTGGAGCGGCAGCCGGGCCGCGCGCAGCCGGTCCATCCAGCCGATGACCTCCTCGACGGCGTCCGAGCCGTCCGGGCGGTCCAGGGGCAGGTGCAGGGCGAAGCCCTCCAGCCGGACGTCCTCGATCGCCGAGTGCAGCTGGCCGAGGTCCTGCTCGGAGATGCCGTGGCGGCGCATCGAGCTCATGCACTCGATGACCACGCGGGCACCGACCAGCCCGCGCACCCCGTCCAGCGAGGACACGGAGCGGATGACCCGGTCCGGCAGCGGCACCGGCTCCTCACCGCGGCGGAACGGGGTGAGGACGAGCAGGTCCCCGCCGAACCAGTCCTTGATGCTGGCGGCCTCGTACGTCGTGCCGACGGCCAGGACGTCGGCGCCCAGCCGGGTCGCCTCCTCGCAGAGCCGCTCGTGGCCGAAGCCGTAACCGTTGCCCTTGCAGACCGGGATCATCCCCGGGAACTGGTCCTGGACCTGCTTCTGGTGCGCACGCCAGCGCGCGGTGTCGACGTAGAGCGTGAGCGCCATGCCCGTCCGGAGCCTCTCTCGAAAAAGCTGCGTGGTGCAGCGGTGCCGTCTGTGTGGTGGGGCGGGGTGGATCAGCGGCGGGACATGTAGATGTCGAGCGCCTTGTGCAGCAGCTTGTTGAGCGGGAAGTCCCACTCGCCGACGTACTCGACGGCCTCGCCACCCGTGCCGACCTTGAACTGGATCAGACCGAACAGGTGGTCGTTCTCGTCCAGGGTGTCACTGATACCGCGCAGGTCGTAGACGCTTGCGCCGAGGGCGTAGGAGTCGCGCAGCATGCGCCACTGCATCGCGTTCGAGGGCCGGACCTCGCGCTTGTGGTTGGCGGAGGCGCCGTAGGAGTACCAGACGTGCTGGCCGACGGTGAGCATCGTGGCCGCGGCCAGCGGCTCCCCCTCGTGCTTGGCGATGTACAGCCGCATGCGGTTGGGGTCCTCGGAGTTGAGGGCCGTCCACTGGCGCTGGAAGTAGCTGAGCGGGCGCGGGCGGAACTTGTCGCGCTCGGCCGTGATCTCGTAGAGGTGCTGCCAGGTCTCGAGGTCCTCGTAGCCGCCCTGGACGACCTCCACGCCGGCCTTCTCGGCCTTCTTGATGTTGCGGCGCCACAGCTGGTTGAAGCCCTTGAGGACGTCGTCCAGCGAGCGGTTGGCCAGCGGCACCTGGAAGACGTAGCGGGGCTGGACGTCGCCGAAGCCGGCGCCGCCGTCCTCGGCCTGCTGCCAGCCCATGCGCCGCAGCTTGTCGGAGACCTCGAAGGCGCGGGGCTCGATGTGCGAAGCCTCCACGTCACGCAGGCGCTTGACCTCGGGGTTCTGGATTCCGGCCTTGATGGCCGTGGAGTTCCAGCGGCGGATGACGACGGGCGGCCCCATCTTCACGGTGAAGGCGCCCTGGTGCTTGAGGTGCGCCAGCATCGGCTGGAGCCACTCTTCGAGATTGGGTGCGTACCAGTTGATGACCGGGCCCTCGGGGAGGTAGGCGAGGTAGCGCTTCACCTTGGGCAGCTGGCGGTACAACACGAGGGCGGCGCCGACGAGTTCACCGGAGTCGTCGAACCAGCCGAGGTTCTCGGAACGCCACTCGTTCTTCACGTCGGCCCACGCCGGGACCTGGCAGTGGCTAGCCGAGGCCAGGCTCTGGAGGTACCCCAGATGCTGCTCTCGGCTGATGGTCCTCAGGGACAGGCTCATGCGGGGCGTCTCCTCCGGCGGCTTCGCTGGCTATGGCGCGAAGCCTACTGCGACAAGGGCGCCACCCATCTGGGGGACAGGCCGGGCCTGGGCCGGTTGGGGGGCCGGCGCCCGTCGCGGAGGTACCCGGTCAGCCCAGCCAGCCGCCGAAGAGTCCGCCGTGCGCCATGCCGAGGTAGAAGCCGAAGCCCGAGGCGCCGAGGCCGAGGATCAGCGCGAAGCGCTCGCGTGTCGTACTCGAGATGAACTGTCCGTAGGCGCCGGTCAGGATCCCGATCAGCCCGGTCCACGAGCTGAGCAGGTGCAGATTGTCGAAGAAGCCCGTGACGAACGCCACGGTGCCGAGGATCAGGGTGGCCGCGACCAGGGTGTCCTGGAGCGGGTGGGGCTTGCCGTCGGTCGCGAAGAGCGAGATCGCCGGAACGGACTGTCGTCGCATTGCCTGTGCCATGGGAAGGCACCTCCTGGCTGCAGCAGAGCGGTGCTCCGGGGCCGCCCGCGACAGGGGGTCGTGGGCATAGCACCGAGCACACCCGATGCCTACAGATTGTGGCCTCCTGGTGCCGGATTTCAACCGGAAGGAGTCGACCAGGTAGTCTGTACGGTCTGCGCGGTGTCTGCTTGCGGATGCCGTGCGTACGCATCACGACCCTCCTGCCACGGAACGACCGTGGCCGCTGAGTCCAAAGGAGGTGGGTTCCACATGCGTCACTACGAAGTGATGGTCATCCTCGACCCCGATCTCGAGGAGCGCGCTGTCTCCCCGCTGATCGAGAACTTCCTTTCTGTCGTCCGTGAGGGCAACGGAAAGGTCGAGAAGGTCGACACCTGGGGCCGTCGTCGTCTCGCTTACGAGATCAAGAAGAAGCCCGAGGGCATCTACTCGGTCATCGACCTCCAGGCCGAGCCTGCGGTCGTCAAGGAGCTTGACCGACAGATGAACCTGAACGAGTCGGTTCTCCGGACCAAGGTCCTTCGCCCCGAGACCCACTGAACTTCGGTTCAGCGGTAATCGGGACCGAGTAGCACAGCAGCCCAGCAGCAATCCCCGCCGAGAGGTTCATCCATGGCAGGCGAGACCGTCATCACGGTCGTCGGCAATCTCGTCGACGACCCCGAGCTGCGCTTCACCCCCTCGGGTGCGGCGGTCGCGAAGTTCCGTGTCGCGTCCACTCCCCGCACTTTCGACAAGCAGACCAATGAGTGGAAGGACGGCGAGAGCCTGTTCCTGACCTGCTCGGTCTGGCGACAGGCGGCGGAGAACGTCGCCGAGTCGCTCCAGCGAGGCATGCGCGTCATCGTGCAGGGCCGGCTGAAGCAGCGGTCCTACGAGGACCGTGAGGGTGTCAAGCGCACGGTCTACGAGCTGGACGTCGAGGAAGTCGGCCCCAGCCTGAAGAACGCCACGGCCAAGGTCGCCAAGACCACCGGTCGCGGTGGTCAGGGTGGATACGGCGGCGGCGGTCAGCAGCAGGGTGGCGGCGGTGGCAACTGGGGCGGAGCCCCCAGCGGCGGCGGTCCCCAGGGCGGCGGAGCTCCCTCCGACGACCCGTGGGCGTCCAGCGCGCCGGCCGGCGGCCAGCAGCAGCAGGGTGGCGGCGGTGGCTGGGGCGGAAGCTCCGGCAACACCGGCGGATCCGGCGGCGGCTACTCGGACGAGCCTCCCTTCTAGGGCAGCTCGAACCCCCACTTCTTGATTTCACAGGAGAGACACCATGGCGAAGCCGCCTGTGCGCAAGCCTAAGAAGAAGGTCTGCGCGTTCTGCAAGGACAAGACCGTGTACGTGGACTACAAGGACACGAACATGCTGCGGAAGTTCATTTCCGACCGCGGCAAGATCCGTGCCCGCCGCGTCACCGGCAACTGCACGCAGCACCAGCGTGACGTCGCCACGGCAGTCAAGAACAGCCGTGAGATGGCACTGCTGCCCTACACGTCCACCGCGCGATAAGGAAAGGGTGACCGAATAATGAAGATCATCCTGACCCACGAGGTCTCTGGCCTCGGCACCGCCGGCGATGTCGTCGACGTCAAGGACGGTTACGCTCGCAACTACCTGGTCCCGCGTGGTTTCGCGATCCGCTGGACCAAGGGTGGCGAGAAGGACGTGGCGCAGATCCGCCGCGCCCGCAAGATCCACGAGATCGCGACCATCGAGCAGGCCAACGAGTTCAAGGCCAAGCTCGAGGCCGTCAAGGTCCGTCTGGCCACCCGCGCGGGTGACGCCGGTCGCCTCTTCGGTTCCGTCACGCCCTCCGACATCGCCACGGCGATCGAGGCGTCCGGTGGCCCGAAGGTCGACAAGCGCCGCGTGGAGCTGGGCACCCCGATCAAGACCCTCGGTTCGTACCAGGTCTCCGTGCGTCTGCACGCCGACGTGGCCGCGAACGTGGGCATCGAGGTCGTCGCCGCCTAAGGGCTGCGCATGAAGGGCCGCACCCCTCGGGGTGCGGCCCTTCGTCGTTCCGCGGTGTTTCACGTGAAACACCGCGGACGGCATCTCGGTTTCACGTGAAACATCGTCTAGCGGCTCGCCCCCGCGATCAGCCACCGGCCCGAACGGGCGCGCCGCTGGAGCGTGACCATCCGGACCAGCATCATCAGCGTCATGGCACACCAGAGGGCCGTCAGACCGCCGCCCGCGGCCGGTACGAGCAGCGCCGCAGGGGTGAACACGGCGAGGGTCAGCAGCATGGCCCAGGCCAGGTAGCGGCCGTCCCCGGCGCCCATCAGGACGCCGTCGAGGACGAAGACGATGCCCGAGACGGGCTGGGAGAGGGCCACCACGAGCAGGGCGGGGAGCATGGCGCTCTCCACCGCCGGGTCGCTGGTGAAGAGCGGAATGAACACCGGGCGGGCCGCGATCACCAGGATGCCCAGGACGATGCCGCAGACGACCCCCCACTGCACCATGCGGCGGCAGGCGGCCTTGGCCCCCTCGGTGTCGCTCGCGCCGAGGTAGCGCCCGATGATGGCCTGTCCGGCGATCGCGATGGCGTCGAGGGCGAAGGCGAGCAGGGTCCACAGGGAGAGCAGGATCTGGTGGGCGGCGATGTCGGCGTCGCCGAGGCGGGCGGCCACGGCCGTCGCGATCAGCAGGACGGCACGCAGGGACAGGGTACGGACGAGCAGGGGAGCACCGGCCTGGGCGCAAGCCCGGATCCCCGCGGCGTCGGGGCCGAGGGAGGCCCCGTGCCGACGGGCGCCCCGGACGACCACGACCAGGTAGGCGGCGGCCATCGCGCACTGTGCGATCACCGTGCCCCAGGCCGACCCGGCGATACCGAGGCCGGCTCCGTAGACGAGCGCGACGTTCAGGGCGGCGTTGAGGGCGAAGCCGCCGATCGCGACGTAAAGAGGTGTCCGGGTGTCCTGAAGTCCGCGGACGACCCCGGTGGCGGCGAGCACCACGAGCATGGCGGGGATGCCGAGGGCCGAGATCCGCAGGTAGGTGACCGCATAGGGCGCGACGGCGTCCGAGGCTCCGAGGAGGGAGATCATCGTGGGTGCGGCGGGCAGTACCGCGGCGATGACGGCCGCACCGAGCAGCAGAGCCAGCCAGATGCCGTCCATGCCCTGCCGGATGGCGGCTTGGAGGTCGCCGGCGCCGACACGGCGGGCCACGGCCGCGGTGGTGGCGTAGGCGAGGAAGACGAAGACGCTCACGGCGGTGGTGAGCAGGGCGGCGGCGATGCCGAGACCGGCCAGCTGGGGGGTGCCGAGGTGCCCCACGATGGCGCTGTCCGCCATGACGAAGAGGGGCTCGGCGACGAGAGCGCCGAACGCGGGGACGGCGAGAGCGAAGATCTCGCGGTCGTGCCGTCTCGGGGCAGCCGTCGGTGCTGTGGGGGCCTGTCTCATGCGCACAATCTAATCTTCCACAGGTAATAGACACAAGAGCATGTGAGCCCTTACCGACAGGTCGATTCGCGCGTTCGTCCCACCTCATTGGAGGCGATCTTGAGACAGTGGCGAAGTTTTTTCCGTCCACGGGCTCGGGAGGGAGGAAATTGCAGGTCAGATGGGGTGGAAGGGTGGGTGGGGTGATTTTGTCCACAGCGTCGTCCCCCGGTCCGTGCACAGCTTCCGGGGAGTTACCCACAGCATTGGCGCCGTCATCCACACCTCATCCACACAGCCTGTGGATAACAAGATTGGCTGACGTCGCTCGCGGCTCTACCGTGGTTCGTTGCCCGACTCGCCGACAGCGGATCCGGGTGCCCCAAATGTCAGAGCCGTGTCGTAGAAAGAGTGGCACGGCGAGGTCCGCTCTGCGGACGGGAGGAGGTGGCCCGGTGAGCATGCCCGAGCCCACGGACGACCCTTGGGCCGACAGCGGTCCGGGTGACCGTCTGCCCGCCCGCTCGCGCCGTAACAGCGACGGCCGCGGCCGCGGGGACGCAGAGCAGGACCGAGGCCGGGAGGGCGGCTCCTGGGACGGCGGCGGGGGCGGGTTCGAGCGGGTCCCGCCCCAGGACCTCGACGCCGAGCAGTCCGTCCTGGGCGGCATGCTGCTGTCCAAGGACGCCATCGCCGACGTGGTCGAGGTGCTCAAGGGCCAGGACTTCTACCGGCCGTCGCACGAGACGATCTACCAGGCCATCCTCGACCTGTACGCCAAGGGCGAGCCCGCCGACCCGATCACGGTCAGCGCCGAGCTGACCCGGCGCGGTGAGATCAGCAAGGTGGGCGGGGCCCCGTACCTGCACACGCTGGTGCAGTCGGTCCCGACCGCGGCGAACGCGGAGTACTACGCGGAGATCGTCCACGAGCGGGCCGTTCTCCGCCGGCTGGTCGCCGCCGGTACGAAGATCACGCAAATGGGCTATGCCGCCGACGGAGACGTCGACGAGATCGTCAACAGTGCCCAGGCCGAGATCTACGCGGTCACCGAGCAGCGGACCTCCGAGGACTACCTGCCGCTCGGCGACATCATGGAAGGCGCCCTCGACGAGATCGAGGCGATCGGATCGCGCAGCGGCCAGATGTCGGGCGTCCCGACCGGCTTCACGGACCTGGACTCGTTGACCAACGGCCTGCACCCGGGCCAGATGATCGTCATCGCGGCGCGCCCCGCCATGGGTAAGTCCACCCTCGCGCTGGACTTCGCCCGCGCCTGCTCCATCAAGGCCAACCTGCCCAGCGTCATCTTCTCCCTCGAAATGGGGCGCAACGAGATCGCGATGCGCCTTCTCTCGGCGGAGGCCCGCGTGGCGCTGCACCACATGCGTTCGGGCACCATGACGGACGACGACTGGACCCGGCTCGCCCGGCGGATGCCGGACGTCTCCGCGGCCCCCCTCTACATCGACGACTCCCCGAACCTGTCGATGATGGAGATCCGCGCGAAGTGCCGCCGGCTCAAGCAGCGCAGCGACCTCTCGCTCGTCGTCATCGACTACCTCCAGCTGATGCAGTCGGGCGGCTCGCGCCGGCCCGAGAGCCGCCAGCAGGAGGTCTCGGACATGTCGCGAAACCTCAAGCTGCTGGCGAAGGAGCTCGAAGTCCCGGTGATCGCCCTGTCCCAGCTGAACCGTGGCCCCGAGCAGCGCACCGACAAGAAGCCGATGGTCTCCGACCTGCGTGAATCCGGCTCGATCGAGCAGGACGCCGACATGGTGATCCTGCTGCACCGCGAGGACGCGTACGAGAAGGAGTCTCCCCGCGCGGGTGAGGCCGACCTGATCGTCGCCAAGCACCGCAACGGTCCGACGGCGACCATCACCGTGGCCTTCCAAGGCCATTACTCACGGTTCGTGGACATGGCCAACACGTAGCATCCACCGCATGGATGCCGCATCTGAAGATCTCGTACTCCTGCCCGCGACCCGCCGCTCGCTCGCCCGCAGGATCGCGGCGGCCCAGCGCGAGGGCCGGGCGCCTTCCCTGGTGGCGGCCGTGGTGCGGGGCGGAGAGGTGGTCTGGGAGGGGTCCCGGACCATGGTCGAGGGTCACGGGCCCGACGGGGACGTGCAGTACCGGATCGGGTCGATCACCAAGACGTTCACCGCCGTCCTGGTGATGCGGCTGCGGGACGAGGGGCTCCTGGAACTGGGCGACCGGGTCGAGAAGTTCCTCCCCGGCACGGGTCTCGACGAGGTGACCGTGGGCCAGTTGCTGTCCCACACGGGCGGCCTGGCCGCCGAGACGCCCGGCGAGTGGTGGGAGCGGACTGCGGGCACGCTGCGTCCCCGGCTCTCCGACGTGCTGGGCGAGCGGCCGTTCCGCTTCGCTCCCGGACGGCGCCACCACTACTCCAACCCGGGCTACACGCTGCTGGGTTCGCTCGTGGAAGCCGTGCGCGCGAGGCCGTGGGAAGAGGTGCTCCGGGCCGAGGTGCTGGAGCCGCTGGGGCTCGAGCGGACGACGGCTCAGCCGGTGGCCCCGCACGCGGGCGGCTGGGCGGTCCACCCGTGGGCGGACGTGATGATGCCGGAGCCGCTGGAGGACCTCGGGCTGATGGCCCCGGCCGGACAGCTGTGGTCCACCACCGGGGACCTGGCGAAGTTCGCCGCGTTCCTCGTACGGGGGGACGCGCGGGTGCTGAGCGCGGAGTCCGTACGGGAGATGCGGACCGCGGCCGCTCCGCCGGAACCAGGAGCCGCCGGCCTCGGATACGGGCTCGGGATGCAGCTGACGGCTGACGGCTCGCGCCCGCTCGCGGGGCACAGCGGTTCGCTGCCGGGGTTCGTCGCCGGTCTGTGGCTGAGCGAGGCGGACGACGTGGCCGCGGTGGTGCTGGCCAACTGCACCTCGGGGGTGCCCGCTTCGACGGTGGCGGCGGACCTGGTGGGCATCGTCGCGGACGCCGAGCCGCGCATGCCCGAGCCGTGGCGCCCGCTGAGGGAGGCCGATCCGGTGGCGCTCGAGCTCTGCGGCCCCTGGTACTGGGGCACATCGGCGAACGCCGTACGGCTGACCTACGACGGGTTCCTGGAACTGGGCCCGGTGAGCGGCAGCGGCCGGACCGCGCGTTTCCGGCCGGAGCCCGACGGCAGCTGGACCGGACTGAACGGCTACTACGCGGGAGAGTCGCTGCGGGCCGTGCGGCGGCCGGACGGTTCGGTGAGCCACATCGACCTCGCCTCGTTCGTCTTCACCCGGGAGCCCTACGACCCGAACGCCCCGGTACCCGGCGGTGTCGACCCGCAGGGCTGGCGGGGCATCGGATAGTGCACGGAACACGCGCCGGGGCGAACCGCATTCACTGGGATACGAGTTCACGCTCCAGCGGGGTGCGGAAGCGCGGGGTGACACGGGCCTCTCCCACCCAGGCGGACAGCCGGGCGGCCTCGGTGGTGATCGCCTCCTCGGCGTCGCGGCCGCGGTCACAGAGCAGCCGGTGCACGATCCGGCCGTCGGCGCGTTGGGCCCAGCCGCCGACGACTTCGCCGTTCCACCACACGGTGGGGCCGATGTTGCCGGCGTAGTCGAAGAGGGCCGGGCGGTGCGCGGGATCCAGGTGGAAGCCGCGGTCCGCCCACCCCATCGCGCTCGGGTCCAGGGCGGGCAGCAGGGCGGCCCAGGGTTCCGGAGCGGGCTCGGCCCCCGTGTCACCGGGGGAGACGAGGGCGGTGACGCCGCCGTCCAGACGGACCTCGTCGGGGCCGACGGCCGCGAGGGCCTTGCGCACGTCCGTGAGGGTCCAGCCCGTCCACCACTTGAGGTCGGCCTCGGTGGCGGGGCCGTACGCGAGCAGCCAGCGACGGACCAGCTCGGCACGGGCCTCGGCCGGGAGCATGCCCGGCCAGGGCTCGGTGTGGACCCAGCGGTACTGGCTGGAGGTCCAGGATCCGCGGGGGCGGTCGCGGCGGATCCGGCCGTCGGCGGCCAGCAGGCGGATGACGCGCGTGGCGACACCGGTCTGCGTCTCGGAGTTCTTGCCCCGGTTGAGCGTGATCTTCTGACGCAGGGCCGGTACGGCGGCCGAGAGCTGGCTGCCGGTGGAAGGGCCGCAGGAGTCGAGGGCATCGAGCGCGGCGCTCTCGGCGAGCGCCAGCCAGGCTGCGTCGAGGCCCTGGCCGTCCTCGTCGAGGTGCTTGAGGAGGGTGCGGCGCTCCTTCAGGGCGATGGCTCTGGCGGTGGAGGCGTCGACGTAGGGGGCGAGTTCGGTGGAGACGGCGAAGAGGGTGTTGCGCATGCTGAGCAGCCGTACGAGCCGCACGTCCTCGTAGAGGGCCCGTTCGATCGCGCGGGGCTCGCCCTTGTCCAGACGCGCGCGGAGGGAAAGGAAGACGGTCGCGGCATCGGTGGCGTGCAAGGCGACCACGGCGTCCGCGGCCCGGGCCACGTCGGTGGCGTGGGCCGAGGGCGCGAGGCGGTGCCGGCGGCCGAGCCGGTGCCGGCGCTCCGCGGTGGTGACGAGGGGGAGGCTGCTCACCCTCCCGATCGTAGGCCGGGCCGCGAACGAGGGCCCGGCCCACACGGGACGGGTTCAGAGCTGGAGTTTGAACCCGACGTGGGAGGCGGCGAAGCCGAGCCGCTCGTAGAAGCGGTGGGCATCGGTCCGGCTCACGTCCGAGGTGAGCTGGACGAGCTGACAGTTCTCGGCGCGGGAGCGCTCGATCGCCCACTCGACGAACCGGGTCCCGAGTCCGCTGCCTCGTTCGTCGGCGTGGACGCGTACGCCCTCGATGATCGAGCGCGTGCTCCCCTTGCGGGAGAGCCCGGGGACGATCGTCAGCTGGAGGGTGCCGACGACTCGGCCCGCGCGGACGGCGACGACCACGTGCTGGTGGGGGTCGTCCGTCAGCCGCTTGAGCGCCGCGACGTACGGGGTGAGGTCGTCGGTGGACTCCCGGGTGGCACCGAGGGGATCGTCGGCGAGGAGCGCGACGATGGCCTGCAGGTCCTCCTCAGTGGCCGGGCGGATGAGCAGATCGGCGGTGGTGTCGGGCATGTTCTGGTACTTCCTGCTCAGCCCGCCGCCACGGTGAGCGGAGCCCAGCGACGGGTCCAGTCACCGGGCAGACCGGGGATGTCTCGGGTCATGACGGCATTGAAGGTCACGGATGCGAGCCCGCGGTCCTTGAGCCAGCCGAGCAGCTCTTCGTGGCGTACGTCGACATCGGTGCGCAGCGGCCGGTCGGTGGCCGCCGCGAGGGCGCTGACGAGGGCCTGCGCCGCAGCGGTGTCCCGGGCGACCAGCGGACCGATGACGTGGGTCTCCATGTTGGGCCAGATGGCTCCGTAGCCGATCACGTCGCCGGCGGAGTCCTCGGCGACCAGCAGCCGGTCCGTGAAAGCGGGAAGCCGGGTGATCAGATGGGTCCGGTCGACGCCGAAGACCTCGGCGTCCAGGCGGAGGATCGCCTGGACGTCCTCGGCCGTGGCCGGCCGGACGTCGGCTCCCGGCGCGGTCGATGCGTCCTGCTGGAACGTGCCCCGGAGCATCTCGGCGCGGCCCGTGGTGGCGAAGCCGAGCTCCTCGTAGAGGGGGCGTCCGTACGGGGTGGCGTGCAGGGTGAGCGGTACGCCCTTGAGGAGGTCGTCGCAGATGTACGTCATCAGGCGCCGCCCCAGGCCCTGGCGGGCGTAGCGGGCAGCGACGAGGACCATGCCGATGGCGGCCAGTTCCGGGTCGGCCAGTGGTGGGCCGTAACGGGTGACCACACTGACGGCGGCAAGTCCCCGGCCGTCGGGAGCGTCGATCCCGTAGCCGTGTCCGGCGGCCAGCAGGAGTCCCCACTTGTGATCCTCGCGGGGCCATCCGCGGTCTTCGGAGAGGTCGGCGCAGTCGCGGAGATCGTCCACGGTCAGTGCGCGGATCGGCAGGGCGGTGAGGTGTGGTGGTGTCACGGCCCCAGACTGGTTCATCGACAGGGGCCCGGTCCAGGGGATTTGAGTCGCATGTTTCACGTGAAACATCGTTGTGTCTCGCGCGGGACGGACCGATGTTTCACGTGAAACATGCGTGCCGGGCCCCCGGCCACGGCTGGGACATACTCCGGAGGTGTCCCCTGTTCTGCGGGAAATGGAGCCACTAACCTCCATGGTCATGACTCTCCTGCACCTCTTCGACCTCGACGGGACGCTGATGTACGGCTCGGCGGCGCCGGTCGAGATCTCCCGGCAGCTGGGGCTGTCGGAGGAGATCGCCGCGCTCGAGCGGTCCTTCGCTGCACGGGAGATCGGACCGCACGCGTTTTCGCTGGCGGCTCAGGAACTCTGGGCGGGGCTGACTCCGGCGCACGTCCGGGCGGCGTTCGACGGCTCGCCCTGGCTGGCGGGGATCCGGGAGGTGTGGCAGGACATCCGCGAGCGCGGCGACTACTGCGCGGTGATCTCGCTGTCCCCGTCCTTCTTCGTCGAACTCCTGCTGGAGTGGGGCGCACATGCCGCGCACGGCTCGGTCTTCCCGGAGGTTCCCTTCACCCGGCTGGTGGAGATGGCAGGGATCCTGACTCCCGAGGGCAAGGTGGGGGTCGCCGACCGGCTGTGTGCGCAGTACGGTCTCGGCCGGGGCGACTGCGTCGCGTACGGGGACTCACACACCGACGTGGCGCTCTTCGAGGCGGTCCCGCGGTCGGTCGCCGTGAACGCCCGGCCGTACCTGGCGGCGCGGGCGACGCACGTCTACGAGGGCCGGGACCTGCGGGAGGCCTATGAGCTGGCGGGGCTGCCGCGTGCGGGAGTTGAGGCATCCTAAGAGGAAGGTGGGTTCGAAACGCGGAATTCTCGCATTTACCCGCAAGTTCGGGGATGGACTGGCACGCTGTGAAACCCGGAACCACGGATTCGAAGGCCGTGGCGCGTGCAGACCTACCGACATGCTCGAAGCGAGGCACCGCATGGACGCTCCGCCCACCCATTCGGCAAGACGGAGGCCCACCCGGATACCGTCCGGGGGTGGTGCGCCCGAGGCCTCCCCCCCACCGTCCCCCGATGCCGTCCTCATCCGCCGGACCCTCGCGGAGATCGCCCCCGTCGCCGACAAGGTGACCTCCTACTTCTACGCCCTGGTGTTCACGGGGCGCCCGGATCTGCGGGGCATGTTCCCCGCCGCGATGGACGCGCAGCGCGACCGGCTGCTGAAGGCGCTGCTGACCGCCGCCGAACACATCGACGATCCGCAGGCGCTCACCGCCTACCTGCGCCGGCTGGGCACCGGGCACCGCAAGTACGGCACCCAGGCCGGTCACTATCCCCCGGTGGGCGAGGCCCTGATCGGGGCGCTGGCCCGGTACGCGCAGGACACCTGGGGGCCGGAAGCCGAAGCAGCCTGGGTCCGTGCGTACACCGCGATCTCACAGATCATGATCGACGCGGCGGCCGAGGCCGAGACGAAGGCGCCGCCGTGGTGGCACGCGGAGGTGGTCTCCCACGAGCTGCGCACCTCCGACATCGCGGTGCTCACCGTCCGCCCCGATCAGCCGTACCCCTTCCTCGCGGGCCAGTACACGAGCCTGGAGACACCTTGGTGGCCGAGGGTCTGGCGCCACTACTCCTTCGCCTCGGCCCCGCGCGGGGACGGGCTGCTGTCCTTCCACGTCAAGGCGGTCCCTGCGGGATGGGTCTCCAACGCTCTGGTGCGCCACGCCCGACCCGGTGACGTGCTCCGGCTCGGGCCCCCGGCCGGATCGATGGTGGTCGACCACAGCACCGACAACGGCATGCTCTGCCTGGGCGGCGGCACCGGTATCGCGCCGATCAAGGCGCTGATCGAGGACGTCGCCGAGCACGGCGAGCGCCGGCCCGTGGAAGTGTTCTTCGGGGCGCGCAGTGACCACGACCTGTACGACAAGGACACCTTGCTGGGTCTGCAGCGCTCCCATCCGTGGTTGTCCGTGCGCCCCGTGGTCTGCGCGGACGGACTGGCGGGGCAGCTGCCCCAGGCCGTCGGAGCACACGGGCCCTGGAGCTCGTACGACGCGTTCGTCTCGGGACCCGCGGCGATGATCCGTAGTGGGGTGGACGCCTTGAAGAGGATCGGGATCCCCGGAGAGCGCATCCGCTACGACGAGGTGGAGGAGCTGGCGGGCGTCGCCGGCTGATTCCGGCAGGCGCCCGCGGACCGGTGGGTCAGCTCAGATCGGGAGCGTGCATCGCGCGCACGCCCTCGATGTTGCCGTCGAGGTAGTGACGCAGGGACAGCGGGACGAGATGGACGGCGGCAATGCCGACGCGGCTGAAGGGCACGCGGACGATCTCGTACTCGCCCTCCGGCTCGTCGATCTCCGGGCCGTGCCGTCGGCTGGGGTCCATGGATTCGAGACGGCAGACGAAGAAGTGCTGCACCTTGACGCCGGTCACTCCCCTGTCGGCGATGTGCTCGACGGTGTCGACGAAGCAGGGCACCACATCGGTGATCTTCGCGCCGAGTTCTTCGTCGAGCTCTCGGTGAAGGGCGTCGACGACGGTGAGGTCCGAGGGCTCGACTCCGCCGCCGGGGGTGACCCAGTACGGGTCGACGCCGGGCTTGGTGCGCTTGATGAGGATCAGGTCGTCACCGTCGAGCAGGATCGCGCGGGCGGTGCGTTTGACCACGGGGCGTTCGGTCATGGGAGAAGAGTGGCCCAGACTTCCCCTTCCGAAACGCGGGCCGCGGAAATGCGCCGGGGTACGAGCCGGGCGGTCCGGGTCACCGGCAGGGACTCGGACCGCCTCTCGAGAGGCGGCTCAGTCTTTCGAGCGCGCCACGTCGAGGGCGCGCAGCACGTCCGCCACCAGGTCCTCGGTGTCCTCGGCTCCGGCGGAGAAGCGGATGAACCCTTCCGGGACGTCGTCGCCGCCCCAGCGCCGGCGCCGCTCGGCGGTCGAGCGCACCCCGCCGAAACTGGTGGCGTCCTCCACGAGGCGCAGCGACGCCATGAAGTGTTCCGCGTGCGCGCGGTCGGCCAGGGTGAAGGAGACCACCGAGCCGAAGCCCCGCATCTGCCGCGCCGCCGTCTTGTGGGACGGGTCCGCGGGCAGGCCCGGATAGCGCAATCCGGTGACGTCGGCGCGGTCGGCGAGCGCCTCGGCGACGGCGAGCGCGTTGGCCCACTGACGCTGGGCGCGCAACTGGATGGTGGACAGGGAACGGTGGGCGAGCCAGGCCTCCATGGGACCGGGGATCGCGCCGACCACCTTGCGCCAGCGGCGGATTCCCGCGGCGAGCTCCGCGTCACGGCAGACGACGTACCCGAGCAGCAGGTCGCCGTGGCCGGTGAGGCCCTTGGTGCCGCTGGCCACCGAGAAGTCGGCACCCAGTTCCAGGGGGCGCTGCCCGAGCGGGGTGGCGAGGGTGTTGTCGACGGCGACGAGGGCTCCGCCGGCGTGTGCGGCCTCCACGAGGCGGCGGATGTCGCAGACGTCGAGCCCGGGGTTGGACGGGGTTTCCAGCCACAGCAGCCGCGCCCCGTCGAGGACCGCGAGCTGACCGTCGTCGCCGGTGGGGGCGGTGCGCACGTGGATCCCGTACGCCTCCAGCTGTTCCCGTACGAGCGGCAGGACCTGGTAACCGTCGTCGGGCAGGACGACCGTGTCGCCGGCGCGCGCCTGGGAGAGCAGGACCGCGGAGACCGCGGCCATGCCGGAGGCGAAGACGACGGTGTCCACCCCGTCCTGGCCGGGGGCTTCCAGTTCCCCGATGGCCCGTTCCAGGAGGGTCCAGGTGGGATTGGTGTCGCGGGCGTAGGCGTACGGGCCGTCGACGTCGCCGGGGAGGTGGAAGTGGGCCGCGAAGACCGGGCCGGGCAGGGGCGGCTCGTTCTTGACGGGCTCGGGCAGGCCGGCGCGGACGGCGACCGTGCCGTCGCCGAGCCGGACAGGGCGGTCGGGACCGCTGTCGGAGGAGGTCATGGCGTGTGCTCCTTCATGGCTTCGCGTACGGCGTCCAGCAGGCCGGGACTCGCCGCCTCGACCAGTTCCAGGCACTCCTCGAATCCTTCGAAGGGGCCGTAGTAGGGATCGGGGACGTCGGCTCCGGCGGCCGGGGCCGACGGGTCGTAGTCCCGCAGCAGCCGGACCTTGGCGGCGTCCTCGGGGGTGGTGGCGAGTGCCCGCAGATCGCGCAGGTGCCCGGCGTCGAGCGCGATGACGAGATCCAGACCGGCGAACCAGGAGGCCCGGAACTGCCGGGCCCGGTGGTCCTGCTCGTACCCGGCGGACGTCAGTACGGCGACGGTGCGTGGGTCGGCGCCGTCCCCCTCGTGCCAGCCGCCGGTGCCCGCGCTGTCGACCTCGATCAGGCCGGCGAGCCCGGCGTCGGCGACGTGGGAGCGGAAGACGGCCTCGGCCATGGGCGAGCGGCAGATGTTGCCGGTGCAGACGAAGCACACGCGGTACATGGGCGCCCGCTTCAGTTCTTGTCGGGCAGGACCATGTTCATGGCCCAGGAGACGATCGAGATGATGAGGGCGCCGACGACCGCGGTCCAGAAGTTGTCGACGTGGAAACTGAGGTCGAACTGCTTGGCCAGCCATGAGGTCAGCATCAGCATCAGGGCGTTCACCACGAGGGTGAACAGGCCGAGGGTGAGCACGAAGAGCGGCAGCGAGAGCAGCCTCACCACGGGCTTGACGATGAAGTTGACCAGGCCGAAGATCAGCGCCACGAGGATCAGGGTGACCGTGCGGCGGCCCAGGCTGGTGCTCTCGTCGAGAGTGATGCCGGCGAGGAGCCAGATGGCGACGGCCAGGGCGGCCGCGTTGGCCAGTGTCTTGACTACGAAATTCGTCATGGGTCTGATCGTTGCAGAGATGATCCCCGTGGAACATCAGCTGATCTGCGGATACTCGTGACCGAAGAGAACACAAGGGGTACGAAGACGATGAAGGCCTTCCGGCTGAACGACCTCGAGGCCGAGCGGGCCGCGAACGAGGGTGCCTACCTGCAGTTCCTGCGCGAGCGGAACATGTCGGTGGGGCTCTACGCGCTGGACGCCGGTCAGAGCGACCCGCAGCAGCCGCACGCGCAGGACGAGGTGTACTTCGTCGTGAGCGGCCGGGCCTCGATCACCGTCGGGGAGGAGACGACGACGGTGGCGAACGGAAGCGTGGTCTACGTGCCTGCCGGAGTGCCGCACAAGTTCCACCACATCACCGAGAACCTCAAAGTGATGGTGGTCTTCTCCCCGCCCGAGCAGTGAACGGACCCGGAAACCGAGGGTTGGCGGAGCCGTCCCCCTAGGGGGCGGATCAGGGGACTCCGGGGGCTCACGGGCCCCCGGAGCGGGCCGTGGCCTCCTAGCATCGACAGCAGGAAGTCACGGACAAGGAAGAGGTTGGGGACATGGAAGGCATCCGAGGGATATTCGAGGGCATGCCCTGGTGGGTCAAGTGGGTCGCGGTTCCGCTGCTGGTCCTCTTCGTCTTCGGCGGTGTGATCACCAGCATCCTGGGTGCGCTGATCACCTTCGTCTTCAAGGCGCTCCTCCTGGTGGCTCTCGTCGGCGGCCTGGTCTTCATCGTCAAGAAGTTCACCGGCCGCGGTTCGAAGTCCTCTGCCGGGGAGTGGTAGGACGGGGGCCGGCCGGGCCCCTACCGGGCTGACACCGGGATTAACCCAGGTGAGCGAACGGGAGGGGCTAAACCGGTCACAGCTCGGGAATCGGCCGATAGAGTCGCAATCTGTGCCGTTCCCTGGGCACCGAAAGCCGGTACTGCCGCCCTGACCAGCGGTTCTTCCCATCAGCCACCGAGCACGACCCCCAGGAGTCATGGCGCACGCGGGGGAGGCCCCCGCGGGGCGGGCCTCCGAGGCCCGCCGCCATGCCAGGGGGTGAGCTCTTGTCTTCGGTTCACAATGCCGGTGTGCCGACACTGATCGGCTCGGTACAAAGGGCGTTGAGGCTGCTGGAAGCGGCGGGTTCCCATAGCGAGGGGGCCCCCGCGAAACAACTGGCACGCGAGGCCGGGCTCCCGCTTCCCACCGCGTACCACCTGCTCCGCACCCTGACGCACGAGGGCTACCTGCGCCGGGAGAGCGGGGTCTTCTTCCTGGGGGATGCCGCAGGCAGGCTGGCCGGTGGCGGCCTCCAGCAGAAACGTCGCAGCATGATCCTCGACTCGCTCGCGCACTTCCGCGACGCGGTCGGGGCCCCCGTCTACTTCGCGGTCTACCGTGAGGGTGAAATCGAAGTCGTGGGCGTATCGGACACTCCGGCCAATCCGGCCTGCGAGGAGTGGGCCGATTTCCGCGAGACCGGCCATGCGCACGCCATCGGGCAGTGCCTGCTCGGCCAGCTCGACGAGAAGACCCGCAAGGACCATTTCGACCGGCATCCGGTCGAGGCCGTCACTCCCTACACGGTGGCGGACCAGCACGCTCTGGAGCAGCGGATCGGCTCCATGGAGCGGATGCAGCCGGTGACGGAGAGGCAGGAGTACGTCCTCGGCACGGTGTGCGCGGCCATCCCGATCACCGCCGGCGACACCGCCGCGACCATGGCGATTTCTCTCCCCCTGCACCAGGAGAATCGATTGCTGTATGTAGTCGATCGACTACGGAGTGAAGTAGGCGCGCTGTTGAGTACCCTCTCGTTCTCTATCAGTATCTGAAAACTCACTCCTTGTGATCTGCATGCGCTTCCACCACTCTTGTCAAGAGGCGCTGGGGGATCATTCCTGGCCACTTCCACTACAGCGGGGTAGGCAATGCGCGATTCGGTACAGGCAGAGGTCATGATGAGCTTCCTCGTTTCCGAGGAGCTCTCGTTCCGGATCCCGGTGGAACTCCGGTACGACGCTCGTGACCCCTACGCAGTCCGCCTGACCTTTCACCTTCCGGGAGACGCGCCGGTGACCTGGGCGTTCGGCCGGGAGCTGCTTCTCGACGGCATCAACAAGCCGTGCGGTGACGGCGACGTCCACATCGCCCCCACCGATCCGGAGGAACTGTGCGACGTCCACATCCGGTTGCAGGTGGGCTCGGACAGGGCTCTCTTCCGTGCGAGCGCGGCGCCGCTGGTCGCCTTCCTCGACCGCACCGACCGAATCGTTCCGCTCGGTCAGGAGCGCAACCTCGGAGACTTCGAGGAGAACCTCGACGAGGCGCTCGACAAGATCCTCGCCGAATCGCAGCAGAACGAGCAGAACGCGGGCTGACCGCGCCGAGCAGCACGCCCCACCACACGGACCGCAGCGCCGGGACCGACACCGTGGGGGCCGACACCGTGAAGACCGCACCACGGAGCGGCGCGCCGGCACGCCGAGTGCTCCGGACCCGCCGTGCCGTACGACGGACCGCGCCCGCGACCTGACCGCCCGCGCCCGCCGGTCCGCCGATCAGTGCTCGCCTCTCACCTCTTACCGCTCACCGCTTGCGGCGGCGGCCCCGGCCGCCGCGCAGCGGACCCGCGGCCACTGCGGCTGCCGGCGACGGCGATTCCGCCCGGTCGGCGGAGACCACGAGGGCGGCCAGTGCCGTCGTCACGGGAACCGAGGCCACCAGTCCGATCGAGCCCACGAGGGTCCGTACGATCTCCTCCGCGACCAGCTCGCTGTTGGCCACCGAGCCCATGCTGCTGTTCGCGATCGAGAAGAGCAGCAGGAGCGGCAACGCGGCGCCCGCGTAAGCCAGAACCAGGGTGTTGACCACCGAGGCGATGTGGTCCCGACCGATCCGGATGCCTGCTCGGTACAGCTGGCGAGGGCCCATCGACGGGTCGGCCTGGTGGAGTTCCCAGACGGCCGACGTCTGGGTGACCGTCACGTCGTCGAGTACGCCGAGCGATCCGATGATGACACCCGCAAGCAGCAAACCGCTCATGTCGATGTGCGGGTAGAGCCCGTGGATCAGCCCGGTGTTGTCGTCGGTGTTTCCGCTCAGGAACGCCCAGTCGATGAACGCCGAGCCCAGCACGCCGATCAGCACCAGCGAGACGATGGTGCCGAGGACCGCGACCGAGGTGCGGGCGGTCAGGCCGTGGCACATGTAGAGCGCGATCAGCATGATCGCGCTCGCCCCCACCACCGCCACGACCAGCGGATTCGAACCCTGAAGGATCGCCGGCAGGATGAAGAGGGTCAGTACGCCGAAGCTGACGACGAGTGCGATGAGCGCGAACACCCCGCGCATCCGCCCGACGAGGACGACCGCGAGGGCGAAAATGCCGGCCAGTACGGCCATCGGGAACTTACGGTTCACGTCGATCACGGAGTACTGGAGGTCGCGGGGCGCGTCCGGGGCGTAGGCGACCACCACTTCCTGGCCCTTCGTCAACTGCCGCGGTGCGCCGGGCTGGACGATCTCGACGAACGCGCGGCCCTTGTCCGGACCGGTGCTCACCTCGACCGTGGCCTTCTTGCACGCGCCCGTCTGCTCGGCCAGGGCCTCGCGGCCCTCGGGCGTGGAGGTGTCCCCGGTGGCCGGCACCTGTGCGGCATTCACCGATTTACAGTCGACCTGCTGGATCGAGACGACCTCGCCCTGCTGGGTCTGGCGGTCGAAGCCGACCCCGGAACGTTCGTGGGCCGGGGCACCGCCCGGCCAGAGCACGGCCATGCCGATCACGACGGCGGCGGCGAAGGGGATCAGTACGGCCGCGATCACCTTGCGCAGGTGCTTGGAGACGGGGGCCGCCGGTCCGTGGCTGTGGGAATGCCCGTGGGAGTGCCCGGATGCGTGGCCGGGCGCATGTCCCGACGGGTGTCCGGGCTCCGCGTGCGGGTGTTGGAGGTGGCCGGTGTGACCATCGGGATCTGTGGGCTCGGTGAGGGGCTGCGGCGAGGACGTCACCGGCCGATCATCGCAAGAGATGAGGGGGCCCACTGTTCAGCACGCCACAGATGACGCTAGCGTGGGGGCTACTTTGCACAACGCGGGAGCTCGGAGCACCGGGCTGAGAGGGCGCTGATCACCGTTCGCACATGAAGATGCGTACGGGAGGAGGCTGCGTCGACCGCCGAACCTGTTACCGGGTAATGCCGGCGTAGGGAGATTAGGTCACATGACCATTCAGGACGCACACACGCCTGCCGTCAGCCAGGACGCCGACGGCCAGACCGAGCGCCAGCCCGGCTGGCACAAGGGATATGTGGCGGGCTCCCGCCCCGACATCCGGGTGCCGGTTCGCCAAGTGCATCTCACCAACGGCAAGGACGTGACGCTCTACGACACGTCCGGTCCGTACACCGACCCGCAGATCGAGACCGATGTGCGCCGGGGCCTCGCGCCGCTGCGCGAGAACTGGATCATCGGCCGCGGCGACACCGAGGAATACGCGGGCCGCCCCGCGCGCCCCGAGGACGACGGCATCAAGCACACTTCGCCGCGCGGTGGTCTCAAGAACCTCGACGCGGTGTTCCCGGGCCGTCCGCGCCAGCCCCGCCGGGGCCGGGGCGGGGCCGCCGTCACGCAGCTCGCGTACGCCCGCCGGGGCGAGATCACCCCGGAGATGGAGTACGTCGCGATCCGCGAGAACGTCTCCCCCGAGGTCGTCCGCGAGGAGATCGCCGCAGGCCGCGCGGTCATGCCCGTGAACGTGAACCACCCCGAGATCGAGCCGATGATCATCGGCAAGCGGTTCCTGGTGAAGGTCAACGCCAACATCGGCAACTCCGCGGTCACCTCCTCCATCGAGGAGGAGGTCGACAAGATGACCTGGGCGACCAAGTGGGGCGCCGACACGGTCATGGACCTCTCGACGGGCCGCAACATCCACACCACCCGCGAGTGGGTGTTGCGCAACTCCCCCGTCCCGATCGGCACCGTGCCCCTGTACCAGGCGCTGGAGAAGGTCGACGGCCGCGCCGAGGACCTGACCTGGGAGATCTACAAGGACACGGTCATCGAGCAGGCCGAGCAGGGCGTCGACTACATGACGGTCCACGCCGGCGTGTTGCTGTCGTACGTCCCGCTGACCGCGCGCCGGAAGACGGGCATCGTCTCGCGAGGCGGTTCGATCATGGCCGCGTGGTGCCTGGCGCACCACAAGGAGAACTTCCTCTACACGAACTTCGAGGAGCTCTGCCAGATCCTTGCGACGTACGACGTCACGTACTCGCTGGGTGACGGACTGCGCCCCGGTTCCATCGCGGACGCCAACGACGCGGCGCAGTTCGCGGAGCTGAAGACACTGGGCGAGCTGAACACGATCGCCAAGCGCCACCACGTGCAGACCATGATCGAGGGCCCCGGGCACGTCCCGATGCACAAGATCAAGGAGAACATCGACCTCCAGCAGGAGATCTGCGAAGAGGCGCCGTTCTACACGCTTGGCCCGCTGACCACGGACGTCGCGCCCGCTTACGACCACATCACTTCGGGCATCGGCGCGGCGATGATCGCCTGGTGGGGCACGGCGATGCTCTGCTACGTCACGCCCAAGGAGCACCTGGGCCTGCCGAACCGCGACGACGTGAAGACCGGCGTCATCACCTACAAGATCGCCGCGCACGCGGCGGACCTGGCCAAGGGCCACCCGGGCGCCCAGGAGTGGGACGACGCCCTGTCGGACGCGCGGTTCGAGTTCCGCTGGGAGGACCAGTTCAACCTGGCCCTCGACCCGGACACGGCCCGCTCGTTCCACGACGAGACCCTCCCGGCCGAGCCGGCCAAGACCGCGCACTTCTGCTCCATGTGCGGTCCGAAGTTCTGCTCGATGAAGATCTCGCAGGACATCCGGCGCGAGCACGGCGGCGACCTGAAGGCGGATGAGATCCAGGCCGGCATGGCGGAGAAGTCCGCGGAGTTCGCGGCCTCGGGCAACCGGGTCTACCTGCCGCTGGCCGACTGACCGGTCGCCTGCCCGAGCCGAGCGCGGCGTCCCGTGGCCCCGGGGGGAGTCACGGGCCGTCGCGCTTCGCCTTTCACCGCCGGTCCGCGGAGGAGGCTTGTGCTGGAGTGTGCTCCAGCTCCTACAGTGCGCATCCATGAGCATGCGATACCGAATTCTGGGTGGGACCGGCATCGAGGTCAGCGCGCATTGCCTCGGGACGATGATGTTCGGGGCGGTGGGGAATCCCGATCACGAGGAGTGCGCACGGATCATCCATGCCGCGCTCGATCACGGGATCAACTTCGTGGACACCGCGGACATGTACTCAGCCGGTGAGTCCGAGACGATCGTGGGCAAGGCCCTCAAGGGCCGGCGGGACGATGTCGTACTCGCCACCAAGGTGCATTTCCAGATGGGCGAGGGCCGCAACCGCAGCGGGAACTCACGGCGCTGGATCGTGCGCGAGGTCGAGGACAGCCTGCGGAGGCTGGACACCGACTGGATCGACCTCTACCAGGTGCACCGACCTGATCAGGGAACGGACGTCGAGGAAACCCTGTCGGTTCTCGGCGATCTGGTGCGGGCGGGAAAGATACGGGCCTTCGGTTGCTCCACCTTCCCGGCCCAGGAGATCGTCGAGGCGCATCACGTCGCCGAGCGGCGGGCCCTGCCGAGGTTCCGCACCGAGCAGCCGCCGTACTCGATCCTCGCCCGCGGGATCGAGACCGACGTACTGCCCGTGGCCCGGCGCTACGGAATGGGCGTCCTGACCTGGAGTCCGCTCGCGTCGGGGTTCCTGAGCGGTAAGTACCGCCTCGGTGGTGACGTCGATCTCACCTCCGGGCGAGCCGCGCTGACGCCGGCCCGCTTCGACCCCGCGATCCCGGGCAATGTCGCGAAGCTGGAAGCGGTGGAGCAGCTGGTCGAACTCGCCGACTCCCTCGGCTGCACGCTTCCGGAGCTGGCCGTGGCCTTCCCTCTGGCCCACCCGGCCGTCACGTCGGTGATCATCGGTCCCCGGACCATGGAGCAGCTGGAGGCCCTGGTGAAGGGCGCCGGGCTGGTCCTGGAGGACGCGGCTCTTGACCGGATCGACGCGATCGTGGAGCCCGGCCGGAACCTGTACCACCCCGATGGAGCCTGGCGCCCGCCGTCGCTGACGGATGTCGCACAGCGCAGGCGGGCGTTGGCAGACCGATCCGCCGGCTAGCTCTGGCCCGCGGCCGTGGACCGCTCCGATGTTTCACGTGAAACAGGGACCGATGTTTCACGTGAAACGTGGCTCGCCGCGAAGCCGCGATTGACTTCCGTCTGACGGCGGTAGAGCTCCGGCAGGTCGGGTAGGGCGAGCAGACGGTCGCAGGCGTAGAGCGAGGCGGCCATGTCGCCGACCCAGTAGGCGGTGATGGAGTGCTCGAAGAGCAGCCCCCACCGGTACACCCAGGGCTGGACGAAGAGGAGGTCATCCGGGACCGGCTGGTCCAGTACGGCCCGGGTGATCGCGTGCGCGGTGTGGTGGCGGCCCAGGAGCCGGAGCCTGGAGGCGAGTTCGTAGCAGGCTTCCAACCGGACGGGCCGTGACTCCCAGGCTCGGGTGAAGGCGTCCATGGCAGCGGGCCAGTCGCCGGACTCGCCGTGCAGGAAGCCGACTTGGAGCAGGGCGTAGTAGACCTCCTCGTTCCACCCGCCCATGGAGGCGCGACGCTCGTAGAGCTCGATGGCGCCGGCCGCGTCGCCCATGTCACGACGTGTCTGAGCGAGGTAGAAGACGGTGCGGGAGTTCGAGGGGTCCCGTTGGAGCTCGGCTCCGAGCAGACGGGCGTCCCGCTCGAACTTGTCGTGACGGGAGCCGCCGTCGGCGTGGTCCTCGATGGCCAGGACGTCCAGGTTCTCCTGCACTCCCGGCCGCTGGTCGTTCTCGTCGCGGCGGTCGCAGGTGAGGTACTCGTGGGTGACGCCCTCGTACCGCCAGGGCAGGTCGCCGCGGACCAGACGCTTGATCCGGTACTCGGTCTCACCTTCGTGGCGCAGCATGTAGGAGTGTGCGGTGAGCGGGGGCAGCGGGCCGGTGCGGCGCAGGACGAGGTCGGCGTCGAGGAGCAGCAGATAGTCCGCCTTCCCCCGGGCGTGCCCGATATTGAGGCTTCGGTTGTGCCCGAAGTTGACCCAGGGCTCCTCGTGGAGTTCCCCCGGGATCCCGCGCAGTGCGTTGCGGATGAGGTCCTGGGTGCCGTCGGTGGAACCTGTGTCGGAGATGACCCAGGTGTCGATGAGGTCCCGCACGGAGTCGAGGCAGCGCTCGATGACGGCGGCCTCGTTCTTCACGATCATGCAGAGGCAAATGGTCGGCTTCACGGCGGCCGACCCTAGGGACGCCCCCCGGCCGGGCGGGTGCGGCACGCCGGTGCGGACCCGAGTGGCCCTGCTCCTGACCGCCAAGTGGCGGTGTTCACTGGGCCGTTCCACTGACCGGCGGGCGAGCCGGGCGTCCTCCTGGTGTCGCGTTCCTCAGGATGTCCCAGCGGAGCCCGGTCACGCCAACGGACTTCGCAGATCCATTCGATCCGGTGTGCGCGAGGAGCGGTAAATGAATCTTGAGAACAAGGTCCGTACGTACCTGGGGCCCTTGCCCCGGCGGGCCGGTTGGCTGGCGGGAGGCACGCTCGCCTCGGTGGCGCTGGTGCTGGCGGGGATGGTGTCCCCGGCGGTCGCGCTGACCGGCGCACCCGAGGGCCCGGACGACTGCAGAACGGTGCAGCGCAAGGCGGACGGCACCCCGGCGCCAGAGACGGTGGCCGGGACCGGGCAGCTCGCCCACGGCGACGACGACTGCAACGTGGGTCCGACCGGGCCGCGTGGCCCGCGCGGCCCCAAGGGGCCGACCGGCCCGCGCGGCGCCACCGGCCCCACGGGCCCGCGCGGTGCGACCGGTGCCACGGGCGCCACCGGTGCGACCGGTGCGACGGGCGCCACCGGTACCGCGGGCCCGTGCTCCGACATCGACTCGTACAACCCGAACGCGGCCACGCAGATCAACGCCGTGCTCACCGGCGGCAAGGCCTACGCCGGTATCCGGAGCAACACACCCACCATCGCGCCGTTCACCTGGTACGACCTGACGAACGGCGGTACACCGCCGGGGACCTTCCCGGCCGGGGCCTGCGCCATCTCCGTGGGCGCCCAGGCCAACCTCGTCTCGATCGAGGTCCTGACCACCAGCAATCTGATCTACGAGACCACCTGCAACCCCGGTGTGGTGATGGGCAATCCGGTACTCGCGTGCACCAAGACGTGGAGCCAGATCAACCCCGTCAGTACGGCCACGCTTCGGGGCAAGTTCCGCCAGACGCCCGACGAAGCCAACTACCGTGCCAAGGCCGTCAAGAACATCGACGCGTCGGAACTTGCGGAAGCCAACTGAGGGTCACTCCGGCTCGGTCTCCGGGCCGCCGAAGTCCGGGCTCGTGAAGTCCGGAGACGCGTAACCGGGACGGGGACCCTCTGAAGGGGCCCCGGGGCTGGTGAAGTCGGGCCGGGAGTATCCCAGGTTGGGGATGCGCCCGGCCCCCGGCGTGCGGGGGGTCGGGTACGAGGTCACCGCGCTCGGATCGGCCAGCGCGTCCCGCAGGAACGGAATGATGCCGCGCTCCAGCAGAGCGTTGCGCCAGGCCTCCCGGGCCCGTGACACCTCGTCGGGTGCCGCCTCGGTCTCGTCCGCCACCACCTCGGTGGAGCTGTTGCGGACGGCCGTCACCAGCAGCCCGATCACGGCGAACAGCAGCGCGGCGGCCGTGAGTCCGCCGAACAGCCAGCCCGCCGTGAGCATGGTGTCGGCGAACGCCGGTTCGGGTTCGATCATCTTCAGGACGTAGCCCACCAGCAGGAAGATCAGCATGGCGGTGCCGGCCAGGACCGGCGCGAGGACCGCGACCACGGCGCTGACGCCCGCGCCGCCCCCCGCACCCTGCCCGCCGTCCTCTTGCGCGGTCGTTCCGGGCGTGGACAGGATCTCGTCCTGCCGCTCCTTGCGGATCTTCACGTAGTGCTCGTACTCGGCGGCGGCCGCGGCCACCAGCAGCGCGCTGGCACCCATGGCCATGGTGCGCAACTGTTCGGCGTTCAGCCGTTCGCCCAGGGTGGCGAGCTCGGGCCGGTCGTTCGCGGCGCGCAGCGCCTCGTCGAGGAGCCGATCGAACTCCGGGCGGTCTTCGGTGAGCAGGTGCGGAGCGCTGGTCATGTGCATCCCCCGATGCTCCGTGGAGGCCGGTATGCCCGCGTAGACCCGGGCGCCGGCACAAACGGAGGAGAGCCTGCTGCGGATAGAGCGATGGTAGAGCGCCCACGCCGTACGGTGACAGGGGCTTTCCGGAAATACCCTGCTCCGGCGAACCTCAGTCGTTCAACGGCAGTTGTACGACGAGTAGTTTGCCCGCCATCGTCACGCCGCCGTCCATGGCGATGGCCAGGCCCTGCGCGTACACGTGCGGGCCGACGACCTCCGGGCCGCGCGAGTCGTCGCCGTCCTCGGAGCCCACTTCGCCCAGCAGGTACGGGATGGGGCTGTGGCCGTGCACGACGCGCGTGCCGCCGTAGGTGCCGAGGAGTTCACGGACGGCTTGCGGGCCCGTCTCCTCGCTGCGGAAGGCGAAGCGCTTGGTGAACTTGCGGAACAGGTCCCAGGTGATGTCGGCGTCGTTGCGGTTGAGGAGCTCGTGGATGGTGTCGTTGACGTCCTCGACGGAGTCGCCGTAGTCGAGGTAGGCGGTGGTGTCGGAATGGAGGAGCAGGTGGTCGTCCACCAGGACGGCCGCGTCCAGTCGGGACATCCACTGCAGGTGGACGTCCTGGAGGCGCTCCATGTCGGTGCGCTGGCCGCCGTTGAGGAGCCAGGCCGCCTGGAACGTGGCGGTGCCGGCGCCGGAGACGATCGGGGTGTCGCCGAACCGCTTGGCGCCGATGAGGAGCAGCTCGTGGTTGCCCATGAGCGCCTTGCAGTAGCCGCCGGCGGCGGCGGCCTCGGCGGAGAGCCGCATGACGAGGTCGATGACCCCGATGCCGTCGGGGCCGCGGTCGGTGAAGTCGCCGAGGAACCAGAGCCGGGCATTGCCGGCGGACCAGTTGAGGTCGGCGTCGATGAGCCCCTGGGCCTGGAGCTCGGCGACGAGTTCGCCGAGGTAGCCGTGGACGTCGCCGACGACGTAGAGCGGGCCCGGGCCGTCGGCCACGGAGTCCTGGGGGACGTACTGGACCTGGACGGTGTCGCCGGGTCCGCCGAGGGGCGGGCGGACGATGACGGGCAGGTCCCGCTGGGTCGGGGTGTAGTCCTCGAAGCCGGCTTCGCCGGGGGAGTGGGCCGGGGCGGGCTCGGGTTCGGGGGCGCCGCCGTTCGCCGCGGGGTTCGTGGTGGCGTGCGGGCCGACGCCCGCGGCCGTGGCCGTCCCCGTGGCCGCGGCTGTGGCGTACGGGGCTTCGTAGCCGTATCCGTATCCGTGGCCCTGCTGCGCGGGCACGGTGGGCGGGTTCTCGTAGTAGGCGGGGTAAGCGCCGTAGACGGGGGCGTCGGCGGGCAGTCCGGCGATCACCGACGTCGTCCCGGCCTGTGCGCCGTGCACGGCGGGCGGGGCGGGTTCGACGACAGGCAACCGGAAGTCCCGCTGTGTGTCCGTCCGCACCGCGGGTCCTTGACCGGCCCCCTGAGTCATCGACCCCTCCACCACCGTCGCGCTGCCGTACACCTGCGGACCCTCCTGCCTCCAGGGCCAAGGGTCCGTGATGTCGTGCGCCCATCATAGGAATGCAGCTCGCGCTCTGTGACGCACCAGGGGTGGTGAATCCTGGTCGGAGCTGCTTGTTCCTACCAATTTCTCCCGATATCGGTGTTGCCGGGATCCGCGGCGGGGCCGGTTGGCCCCGCCGTTGGCCGGCGTGGTGGTCGGTCGGGGGCGTCGGGGTGGTCAGTCCTGTGCCGGTGAACGGGGCGGGCTGACGGTCGTTCTGGGCTGCCTGCGCTGGGAGGAGGTGCGGATGATCAGCTCGGTCGGGATGACCTGTTCGACGGGACGCCCCGTGTCGACACCCTCGATGGCGTCGATGAGCAGTTGTACGACGGCGGTGCCGATGCGGCGCGGTTTGAGGGACAGGGTGGTGATGGGCGGTTCGGTGTTGGCGTACACGGTGGACTCGCTGCAGCACACGAGCAGCAGGTCTTCCGGGACGCGCAGGCCGTAACGCCGTGCTGCGGCGAGCAGGTCGGTGCCGTTGGGGTCGAAGAGCCCGTACACGGCGTCGGGCCGGTCGGGGCGGGCGAGCAGCCGGTCGGCCGCGACGGCGCCGGCGCACGGGTCGTGGGCCGGGTAGGACTCGTAGACGGGATCCTGGCCCACGCGCTCGCACCAGCGGAGGTAGGCGGTGGTGGAGAGACGGGTGTAGGTGTCGGTGGTGGTTCCGGTCAGCAGCCCGATGCGGCGGGCGCCGGCGGCTGCGAGGTGGTCGAGGAGGCCCAGTACGGCGGCTTCGTGGTCGTTGTCGACCCAGGCGGTGACCGGGAGCGACCCGGCCGGGCGGCCGTCGGAGACGACGGGCAGGCCCTGGCGGACCAGCTCGGTGACGACGGGATCGTGGTCGGAGGGATCGATGACGACGGTGCCGTCGAGGGCCACATTGGACCAGACGTCGTGTCGGGAGGTGGCGGGAAGGATGACGAGGGCGTAGCCGCGGGCGAGCGCGGCGGAGGTGGCGGCCCTGGCCATCTCGGCGAAGTAGGCGAATTCGGTGAAGGTGAAAGGTTCATCCCCGTACGTGGTCACGGTCAGGCCGATGAGTCCCGACTTGCCGGTACGGAGGGTGCGGGCCGCCGCGGACGGGCGATAGCCCAGCCTGTCGGCGACTTCGCGCACGTGGCGGCGGGTGGCGTCTGGCAGCCGCCCCTTGCCATTGAGCGCGTCGGAGACGGTTGTGATCGAGACGCCCGCCGCGGCGGCCACGTCCCTGATGCCGGCCCGGCTCTGTCGGCCGGCGGCCCGTCGGGTGGTCTCGGTCCGGCTCACCTGATGCTTCCCTGCTGCTGTCATGGCGAGCCGATAGTAGGGCGCTGTGGGCAGGGTGGTCCGGGTGCATATGCAGGCGTTGACAGGCACGTTTCTGCATGGTTCGCCACCCCGAATGACCTTGGAATTGCAGGTATTGGGAGGTCGAGGGTGGGGCGGCCGCTTGTCGTCGGGTCCGTGCATGCCAAAACGGTGAGGTCTCGGATCGATTCCAACTCACCTGTACGAGGGACGCGCGCCACGGCGCGGGCCACCGGCGTGCGCATATATGCGTGCGCTCTCCCGCATTCCTGGCGCCCGCCGTTCTCGGATGGGCGGAATCCTCATAAGGTGAGGAGCATTGAGTCGACGGCGACGTCGTACGGGACGGTCGAGGAGGACCTGCGGTGAGCGAGAAGAGCCCGAAGCTGCGCGCCGAGCTGGACGGCATTCCCACCTACAAGCCCGGGAAGCCCGCTGCTGCGGGTGGTCCCGTGGCGTTCAAGCTGTCCTCGAACGAGAACCCGTACCCGCCTCTGCCTGGGGTGCTGGAGAGTGCGGTCGCCGCGGCCGGCCACTTCAACCGCTACCCCGACATGGCGTGCACGGGTCTGGTGAACGAGCTCGCCGACCGCTTCGGCGTGCCGGTGGAGCACATCGCCACGGGCACCGGATCGGTCGGGGTCGCGCAGTCGCTGATCCAGTCGACGGCGGGCCCCGGCGACGAGGTGATCTACGCCTGGCGGTCCTTTGAGGCTTACCCGATCATCACCCAAATCTCGGGTGCGACCTCCGTCAAGGTCCCGCTGACCGACGGGGACGTGCACGACCTGGACGCGATGTTCGAGGCGATCACCGAACGGACCCGGCTGATCTTCGTCTGCAACCCCAACAACCCCACCGGCACCGCCGTACGGCGTGCCGAGCTGGAGCGGTTCCTGGACCGGGTGCCCTCCGACATCCTGATCGTCCTCGACGAGGCGTACAAGGAGTTCGTCCGCGACGTCGAGGTGCCGGACGGGCTCGAGCTCTACCGCAGACGCCCGAACGTCGCCGTGCTGCGTACGTTCTCCAAGGCGTACGGCCTCGCGGGCCTGCGCGTCGGCTTCGCGGTGGCACACGAGCCGGTGGCCGCCGCGCTGCGCAAGACGGCGGTGCCCTTCGGTGTCAGCCAGCTCGCCCAGGACGCGGCGGTGGCCTCGCTGAGGGCCGAGGACGAGCTGATGGGCCGTGTCGGCGCGCTGGTCGGCGAGCGTGCGCGGGTCTACGGCGCGCTGCTGGCGCAGGGCTGGACCGTGGTGCCGCCCACGCAGGCCAACTTCGTGTGGATGCGGCTCGGGGAGCGGACCGCGGACTTCGCGGCGGCCTGCGAGAAGGCCGGTGTGGTGGTCCGGCCCTTCGCCGGCGAGGGCCTGCGGGTCACGATCGGCGAGCCCGAGGCCAACGACCTCTTCCTGCACACGGCGGAGGCCTTCTTCAAGGAGTTCTAGCGGGGCTCGCCGCGCGGGAGCGGGCGGAGCGAGGAACTGGCCTGGCCGCAACCCTTCGCCGAGGTGTTGCCGCTAGGCCAGTTCCACGCGGACGGGGTCGCCGTCGCGGACGGTGGCCAGCAGGCGGGGGTCGCCGTCGAAGGAGCCGAGCACGTTGCACGGGCTCGCCAGGCGGCTCTCGCCTCCGCGGGAGATCGGGGTGGGGCCGTAGGGGAGGGCCAATGCGTCGCCCTCGGTCCAGAAGGCGACGGTTCCGGGCTCGACGACCTGCTGGGCGTCGTGCTCGAGTGCCACGCGGACGCCGGTGTCGAAGTAGACCTCCTCGCCCCAGGTGTTCGCCGAGGCGGAAACGGGGAGGGCTGCGGCCAGTGCCGCGGCGGTAGGGGTCTCGTCGAGGGTCGCGGTGAGGTGGCCGGCGGGCCACAGGATTCGAATCTTCATGCCATGAATTCAACAATCTGTTGAATATTTTCGCTAGAGGCACCCCCCCTGAAAGATGCCGGAACCCGTGCGACATAATGCTTGTGAATGTGAACGCGTTCACAAGCGTGTCCTGCTTCCTCCCGTATTGATGGGGACGCAACAGGCAAACCGCGGCTGTGACCACGGCGACACGAAGGAGACGACGACGTGGACCTAGCTCTGGCGCCAGAGACCCTGGCGCGATGGCAGTTCGGTATAACCACCGTCTATCACTTCCTCTTCGTTCCCTTGACGATCTCGCTGGCCGCGCTCGTCGCGATCCTGCAGACCGCCTGGGTGCGTTCGGAAAAGGAGAAGTACCTCAGGGCCACGAAGTTCTGGGGCAAGCTCTTCCTGATCAACATCGCGATGGGCGTCGTCACGGGGATCGTCCAGGAGTTCCAGTTCGGCATGAACTGGTCGGACTACTCGCGGTTCGTCGGTGACGTCTTCGGAGCACCGCTGGCCTTCGAGGCCCTCATCGCCTTCTTCTTCGAGTCCACGTTCATCGGCCTGTGGATCTTCGGCTGGGACAAGCTGCCGAAGAAGATCCACCTGGCCTGCATATGGATGGTCTCGCTCGGCACCGTCCTCTCCGCGTACTTCATCCTCGCGGCCAACTCCTGGATGCAGCACCCGGTCGGCTACCGGATGAACGAGGAGCGCGGCCGGGCCGAGCTCACCGACTTCTGGCTGGTGCTCACCCAGAACACCGCGCTGACCCAGTTCTTCCACACCATGACGGCGGCCTTCCTGGTCGGCGGCGCCTTCATGGTCGGCATCGCGGCCTTCCACCTCGCCCGCAAGAGACACGTCCCGGTGATGCGGACCTCGCTGCGTCTCGGCCTGGTCGTCATGATCATCGCCGGACTGGGCACGGCCATCAGCGGAGACCTGCTCGGGAAGGTGATGTTCAAGCAGCAGCCGATGAAGATGGCCGCCGCCGAGGCGCTGTGGGACGGCGAGGCGCCCGCGCCCTTCTCCCTCTTCGCCTACGGCGATGTCGAGAAGGGCCACAACAAGGTCGCCATCGAGATCCCGGGACTGCTGTCCTTCCTGGCCAACGACGACTTCACCTCGTTCGTCCCGGGCATCAACGACGTGAACAAGTCCGAGCAGGAGAAGTTCGGGCCCGGCGACTACCGGCCCAACATCCCCGTCGCCTACTGGGGCTTCCGCTGGATGATCGGCTTCGGCATGGCCTCCTTCGGCGTCGGAGTGCTGGGGCTGTGGCTGACCCGGAAGAAGTTCATGCTCCCTCCGGGGCTGCGCACCGGCGAGAACGAGGTCCCGCACCTGGTCCTCTTCAAGAAGGCGCTGAGCCCCAAGTTCACCCACTGGTACTGGCTCGTCGCGCTCTGGACCATGGGCTTCCCGCTGATCGCCCAGTCCTGGGGCTGGATCTTCACCGAGATGGGCCGCCAGCCGTGGGTGGTCTACGGAGTCCTGCGGACCCGGGACGCGGTCTCGCCGAACGTCTCCCAGGGCGAGGTGCTCACCTCGATGATCGGCTTCACGTCCCTCTACGCCGTGCTCGCGGTCATCGAGGTCAAGTTGCTCGTGAAGTACGTCAAGGCCGGCCCGCCGGAACTCACGGAAGCCGACCTCAACCCGCCCACCAAGATCGGTGGGGACGACAAGAACCCCGACCGGCCGATGGCCTTCTCTTACTGAGGCTGGGGAGACCACACCATGCAACTCCACGACGTCTGGTTCGTGCTCATCGCCGTCCTGTGGATCGGCTACTTCTTCCTGGAGGGCTTCGACTTCGGAGTCGGCGTACTAACCAAGCTGCTGGCCCGCGACCGCAAGGAGAAGCGGGTCCTGATCAACACGATCGGACCCGTCTGGGACGGCAACGAGGTCTGGCTGATCTCGGCGGCCGGCGCGACGTTCGCCGCCTTCCCCGAGTGGTACGCCACCCTCTTCTCCGGCTTCTACCTGCCGCTGCTGATCATCCTGGTCTGCCTCATCATCCGGGGTGTCTCCTTCGAGTACCGCCACAAGCGGCCCGAGGACAGGTGGCAGACCAACTGGGAACACGCGATCTTCTGGACCTCGCTGATCCCCGCGTTCCTGTGGGGCGTGGTGTTCGCCAACATCGTGCGGGGCGTGAAGATCGACCAGCACAAGGAGTACGTCGGAACGTTCCTCGACCTGCTCAACGGCTATTCGATCCTCGGCGGGCTCGTCACCCTCACCCTGTTCACCTTCCACGGCGCGGTCTTCACCTCGCTCAAGACGGTCGGCGACATCCGGGTCCGCTCGCGCCGGCTGGCCATGCGGCTCGGGGTGGTGACCGCCGTCCTGGCGCTCGCCTTCCTGATCTGGACCCAGGTCTCGCGCGGTGACGGCTGGAGCCTGATCGCCATGGCCGTGGCGGTCCCGGCACTCGTCGGGGCCCTCGCCTTCACGTTCGCGGGCCGGGAGGGCTGGGCGTTCGCCCTGTCGGGGGTCACCATCGCGGCCGCCGTCGCGATGCTCTTCCTGACGCTGTTCCCGAACGTCATGCCCTCCTCGCTGGACGACGCCTGGAACCTCACGGTCACCAACGCCTCGTCCAGCCCGTACACCCTGAAGATCATGACCTGGCTCGCGGCGGTGATGACTCCGCTCGTCCTGC
This sequence comes from Streptomyces sp. NPDC006544, assembly GCF_040611715.1. Taxonomy (NCBI): domain Bacteria; kingdom Bacillati; phylum Actinomycetota; class Actinomycetes; order Kitasatosporales; family Streptomycetaceae; genus Streptomyces; species Streptomyces sp. NPDC006544. The sequence goes on from NZ_JBEXOV010000017.1 coordinate 42,020, forward strand.
TCTACCAGGGGTGGACGTACTGGGTGTTCCGCAAGCGCCTCGGCACCCAGCACATCGCCGACTCGCACTGAGCCCGATCCTGCCGGCCGGTCCGTCCGGCCCCGTCCACTCCGTTCCGATCCTGCCTGGGAGATGTTTCACGTGAAACCGATCGACCCGCGCCTGCTCCGGTACGCCCGTTCCACCCGCCTCTTCCTGGGGGCCGTGGTGGCCCTCGGGCTCGCCGGGGCGGGGCTGGTCGTCGGACAGGCGATGCTGATCGCCGAGATCGTGGTCGGCGCGTTCGAGGACGGACTGGACGGTCAGGCGCTCCGGACGCAGCTGCTGCTGCTCGCTGCGGTGGCGCTGGGCCGGGGCCTGGTCGCCTGGCTGACGGAGCTCGCGGCGCACCGGGCGAGCGCGGCGGTCAAGTCGGAGCTGCGCGGCCGGCTGCTGGAGCGGGCCGCGGACCTGGGGCCCGGCTGGCTGAGCGGACAGCGGACGGGGTCCCTGGTGGCCCTGGCCACGCGGGGTGTGGACGCGCTGGACGACTACTTCTCTCGGTACCTGCCCCAGTTGGGCCTCGCGATCGTCGTTCCCGTGGCGGTGCTCGCCCGGGTCGTCGCCGAGGACTGGGTGTCGGCGGCGATCATCGTGGTCACGCTGCCGCTGATCCCGGTCTTCATGATCCTGATCGGCATGGCCACCCAGGCCAGGATGGACCGCCAGTGGCGGCTGCTGTCGCGGCTGTCAGGGCACTTCCTGGACGTGGTGGCCGGACTGCCGACCCTCAAGGTCTTCGGCCGGGCGAAGGCGCAGGCGGAGTCCATCCGGAAGATCACCGATGACTACCGGCAGGCGACGATGCGTACGCTGCGCATCGCGTTCCTGTCTTCGTTCGCGCTCGAACTCCTGGCGACGCTGTCGGTGGCACTGGTCGCGGTGACGATCGGCATGCGGCTGGTGCACGGGGAACTGGACTTGTACACGGGGCTGGTCGTCCTGGTCCTGGCGCCCGAGGCGTACCTGCCGCTGCGCCAGGTCGGGGCGCAGTACCACGCGGCGGCGGAGGGCCTGGCCGCCGCGGAAGAGATCTTCGACGTGCTGGAGACCCCGGCTCCCGCGGAGGGCGGAACGACCGCGGTACCCGGCGCGGGGCTGCGGATCGAGCTCGACGGGGTGGCGGTCCGGTATCCGGGCCGGGACGAGGATTCCCCGGGACCGGTCTCGCTGACCGTCGCACCGGGCGAATGTGTGGCCCTCACCGGACCGAGCGGGTCGGGCAAGTCCACGCTGCTGCACGTGCTGCTGGGGTTCGTGGAGCCGAGCGCGGGCCGGGTCCGGATCGCGGGCGTGGACCTGGCGGAGCTGTCGCGGGAGCAGTGGCGGGAGCGGATCGCGTGGGTGCCGCAGAGGCCGCACCTGTTCGCCGGGACGATCGCGGAGAACGTACGGCTCGCGAGGGCGGACGCTCCGGACGAGGCCGTCGTCGTGGCATTGAAGGATGCCGGGGCGTGGGAGTTCGTACGGGCCCTGCCGCGGGGCGCGGACACCGTGCTCGGCGAGGGCGGTGTCGGCCTGTCCGCCGGGCAGCGGCAACGGCTGGCGCTGGCGCGCGCCTTCCTGGCGGACCGCCCGGTGCTGCTGCTGGACGAGCCGACCGCAGCCTTGGACGGGGAGACCGAGGCGGCCGTCGTCGAGGCAGTACGGCGGCTGGCGGTCGGACGGACCGTGCTGCTGGTGGTGCACCGGCCGGCGCTGCTGGCGGTCGCCGACCGGGTCGTGCGGGTCGGGGCGCGCCCGGCGGGGCCCGACCCCGCACAGCCCCTGCCCGCAGCCGACGCGGCGGCGCTGCCCGGCGGGGCCTCGCCCCGGCCGGGCTCCGCGGGTGTGCCGTCCGGTCCCGGCGAGTGGATCCTGGGGGCCGCGCCGGAGCGGGCGGCCGCTGAGGGCGGCGTCGAGGCGGGCGGAGCCGACCCGCTCAAGCGGGTGCGGGGAGTGGCCAAGGCCTGGCAGGGGCGGTTCAGGCTCGGGTTGTTGCTGGGGGCGCTGGCCGTCGGTTCCAGCGTGGGGCTGATGGCCGTGTCCGGGTGGCTGATCTCGCGGGCCTCCGAACAGCCGCCCGTGCTCTACCTGATGGTGGCGGTCACCGCCACGCGGGCCTTCGGCATGGGGCGGGCGGTCTTCCGGTACGCGGAGCGGATCGTGTCCCACGACGCCGTCCTGCGGATGCTCGCCGACCTGCGCGTCGGTGTCTTCCGGGGGCTGGAGCGCATCGCCCCCGCCGGGCTGCGCGCGCAGCGGCGCGGGGATCTGCTGACCCGGCTGGTCGCCGACGCCGACGCCTTGCAGGACTACTGGCTGCGCTGGCTGCTGCCCGTCGGCACCGCGGTGCTCGTCGGGACCGGCTCCGTGGCATTCACCGCCTGGCTGCTCCCCGAGGCCGGAGCCGTGCTCGCGGTCGGGCTGCTCGCCGCGGGCGTGGGGGTGCCGCTCGTCAGCGCGGTCTGCGCACGCCGTACGGATCGCCGACTCGCGCCCGCCCGGGGCGAGCTCGCCACCCGCGTGGCCGATCTGCTCACCGGCACCGCCGAACTGACCGTCGCCGGAGCCCTGACCGGACGCAAGGACGCCGCGAAGCGGAGCGACCGCACCCTCACCGGGATCGCCGCCCGCGCGGCTGCCGTCACCGGGCTCGGGAGCGGGCTGTCCGCCCTCGTGTGCGGACTGACCGTGGTGTGCGCCGCCGCCGTCGGTGCGAACGCTGTCGTCGGGGGCCGCCTGTCCGGGGTCGCCATGGCCGTGGTGGTACTGACCCCGCTCGCCGCGTTCGAGGCCGTCACCGGGCTTCCGCAGGCCGTCCAGTACCGGCAGCGGGTCCGCCGCAGCGCCGAGAGGCTCTACGAGGTCATCGACGCGCCCGTCCCGGTCGCCGAGCCGGAGCGGCCGCGGGAGCTGCCCGCCTCGCCGTTCCCGCTGCGGCTGACGGGGCTCACCGCCCGTCACCCCGGCCAGGAGCGTGACGCGCTGCGTGGGCTCGACCTGACGCTGGAGGCGGGCCGCCGGATCGCGGTCGTCGGAGCCTCGGGCGCGGGCAAGACCACGCTGGCCCAGGTCCTGCTGCGCTTCCTGGACCAGCACGAGGGCTCGTACACCCTGGGCGGGACCGACGCGCGCGCGGTCGGCGGAGACGACGTCCGCCGGTTCGTGGGCCTGTGTGCCCAGGACGCCCACATCTTCGACAGCTCGGTACGGGAGAACCTGCGCCTGGCCCGCCCGGGGGCGAGCGAGGCGCAGCTGCGGGACGCGCTGGCGGCGGCCCGGCTGCTGGAGTGGGCCGACGGGCTGCCGGACGGCCTGGACACCCTGGTCGGCGAACACGGCGAGCGGATCTCGGGCGGCCAGCGTCAGCGTCTGGCCCTGGCGCGGGCGCTGCTCGCGGACTTCCCGGTCCTCGTCCTGGACGAGCCGGCCGAGCACCTGGACCTGGCGACCGCCGACGCGCTGACGGCGGATCTGCTGGCCGCGACCGAGGGACGCACCACCGTGCTGATCACGCACCGGCTCGCGGGTCTGGAGGCGGTGGACGAGGTGCTCGTACTGGACCGCGGAGCCGTCGTACAGCGCGGGACCCATGCGGAGCTGGCCGCCGTCGAGGGGCCGCTGCGGCGGCTGCTGGAACGGGAGCGGGCCGTGGACGGGGTGCCGGCCGTGTGATGACCGAGCTCGACTTTCCTCGCTAAAGCGGACTAACTAGGCTCAAGGGCATGTCAGCGCAGGAGTCTCAGGAATCGCCCGCGTCATCGCCGGATCCGGCGCCGCCCACGCCCGACCCGCTGGAGGCCGCGAGCGCCGCGACCCGGAGTCTCCAGGGCCTCTCCACCGAGCTCACGGCCCGGGTGCCGCAACTGCTGGAAGCCATGCGGTCGGTCGGTACCGGCCTCGAGCTGCACTCCACGCTGGACCGGATCTGCGAGACGGCGGCCGAGCTCGCGGACGCCCGCTACGCGGCCATCGGGGTCGTCGACACCGAGGGCCGCGGGCTCTCGGACTTCGTGACCTTCGGGATCAGCGACCAGTTGGCGAGGAAGATCGGCCACCGTCCGGACGGGAAGCGCGGGCTGCTCGGCGCGCTGATCTCGCACTCCGACACGGTCCACCTCCCCGACCTGCGCAAGGATCCGCGCTCGGCGGGCTTCCCCGCGCACCATCCGGAGATGACGACCTTCCTCGGGGTCCCGATCCGGGTGCAGGGGGAGATCTTCGGCAATCTCTACCTCGCCGAGAAGAACGGCGGCGGCGAATTCAACGACTACGACGTCCACATGGTCCGGGTGCTGGCCACCGAGGCGGGCATCGCCATCGGCAACGCCCGCCTCTACGAGGCTGCCACCCAGCGCGAGCGCTGGATCGACGGCTCCGTCGCCGTCACCACGGCCCTGCTGTCGGGCGGGGACGCGGACGACGCGCTCGCGGTCGTCGCCGAACAGGCGCGCCGCCTGGCCGATTCGGCCGCCGGGATCGTGATGCTGCCCACCGAGGACGGGGGGATGGAGATCGTCGCGGTCTCCGCCGAGAATCCGGCCACCTCCCTCGGCGCGGTGATCCCGGCCGAGAGCCCGGTGGTGGCCAGCCTCCTGGAGGGCGAGCCCGTCTTCGTGGACGACGCCTCCACGGATCCGCGCATGATCAGTCGGCTGACCAGTCAGTACGGGGCCTGCATGATGCTCCCGCTGCACAGCGGCGGCCGGGTCCTGGGCGCGCTCGTCACGCCCCGGGCGCGCGGCAGGCGGCCGTTCAGCGAGGCCGAACGGACCCTGGCCACGCAGTTCGCGTCCCAGGCGGCACTGGCGCTGATGATGGCCGAGGCGCAGCGCGACCGGGAACGCCTCGCGGTCTTCGAGGACCGCGACCGGATCGCCCGCGACCTGCACGACCTGGTCATCCAGCGGCTCTTCGCCACCGGGATGATGCTGGAGGGCGCCCAGCGCCGGTCCGTCGTGCCCGAGGTGCGCGACGGCGTGGGCAAGGCCGTGGACGAGCTCGACGTGACGATCCAGGAGATCCGCACCGCGATCTTCGCCCTCCAGCAGGGTCCCGCGGAAGCGCCTTCGGGTCTGCGCACGCGGGTGCTGCGGGAGATCAACATGGCTGCCGTGCCGTTGGGTTTCAAGCCCGCGCACCGCTTCCTCGGGCCGATCGACGCGGTCGTCGGTGAACTGGTCGGCAAGAACCTGATCGCCGCGCTGCGCGAGGCCCTGTCGAACGCGTTCCGGCACTCGGAGGCGTCCCGGATCGAGGTGGTCCTCGACTCCACCGTGACCCTGGGCGACGGGCGGCCCGGGGTGCGGCTGGAGGTCGCCGACGACGGGGTGGGCATCACGGAGGGCGGGCGGCGCAGCGGGCTGAGGAACCTGCGCCGGCGGGCCGAGTCGCTGGGCGGCTCGAGCTCGTACGGGCCCGGACTCGGAGAGGAAGGCGGCGGGACCACCCTGGTGTGGGAGGCCCCGCTCTAGCCGTCTCTCCGAGCCAGTCGCTCGAGCCGCTTTCACAGCCCGTCCCCTTCAGCCCGTCCCTTTCAGTCCGTCCCTTCCGGACGGCCCTGGACCTAGGACCGGGCGCGGGCAGCCCGTTCGGCCAGGATGCGCTCGATGACGACGGCGACGCCGTCCTCGTTGTTGGCGACCGTACGGCCCGACGCGGCCGCGATCACATCCGGATGGGCATTGCCCATCGCGTAGGAGGTACCGGCCCAGTCCAGCATCTCCACGTCGTTCGGCATGTCTCCGAAGGCGACGACCTCGGCCGCCGAGATGCCGCGCTCCTCGCAGCACAGGGCCAGGGTGCTGGCCTTGGAGACGCCCAGGCCGCTGATCTCCAGCAGGGAGGTCGGGCTGGAGCGGGTGATAGCGGCGTACTCCCCCGCGACGGAGCGGGCCAGCGTCAGGAACTCGTCCGGTGCCAGCTCGGTGTGGTGAGCGAGGACCTTGAGGACGGGCGCGGAGTCGTCGTCCATGGCCTCATGGAGGAGCTTCTCGGCGGTGGCGACATTGGCGCCCGGATCCTGGAAGAAGGGCGGGTACGTCGGCTCGTAGTTGATGCCGGTGGTCAGCTCGACGGCGAACGAGGTGCCGGGGGCGGCGGCTCGCAGGGCTTCCACCACCTTCAGGGCAGTGTTCCGGGGCAGCGCCCTGACCTGGACGAACTCCCGGCCGGTGGGCGCGCCGGTGCTGTGCGGATCGACCGCGTGGAGGTCGACGACGGCGGCGCCGTTCGCGCAGATCGCCAGGCCGTGGCCCTGGACGTGGTCGCTGACAACGCCCATCCAGCGGGCCGGACGTCCGGTCACGAAGAAGACCTCGATCCCGGCCTCCTCGGCCGCGGCGAGTGCGGCGACGGTGCGCTGCGAGACGGATTTGTCGTCGTGCAGCAGGGTTCCGTCGAGATCGGTGGCGATGAGCCGGGTCATGGGGGTTGGCCCGTCCGGGCACTGGGGAGCCGAGGTCACGGCTCCATCTTCGCCCATGAGCCCCGTCCCCCGGGCGGCCCCCTCCCGGCCCGTCCGCCGAGCCGGCATCCGGCGGCACCCCGGCAGCGACGGCCCTGGCGATGTTTCACGTGCAACATCGGCGCCGTTTCACGTGAAACATCGCGACATGGTTGTCAGTGGGAGGTGGAAGGATCCCTTCGCCGGTTTCGACGACGTCACACGGGGGGCGACGTGACCATCTCTTCAACCCGGACATCGTTCTGCGACGCGTGCGGCGATCCGCACGCCAGACGGAACGCCAGCATCGCGCTGTCCCTCTGCGCCGGCTGCGAGCGGGCAGGGGTCGGTCACCCCGACCGCGAACCGGTTCTGGTGGGTGAGGTGCTGGCCGGTACGGCCGAGGCCTTGGCCCGGGCCGCCCGCGCTGCCGGCTCCGCGACCCTGGTCCGGGCCGACGTCCGCTCCGTGATCTCCGTCCGCTCCGCCCGGTCCGATGCACCGGCCGGGTCCGTCCGGGATCCGCGCAGGACGGTCTGCCGCACCTGCGGTGGCGAGGCGGAGTGGCACCGTACGGTGCGGGGCCGCTGGCTGATGATCGAGCCCGGCGCATGGCCGGTCAGGTCCGTACCGGCGGGCAAACGCTGGCACATCGCGGCCGACGGCGCCGCCGTGACCCTGGGCGCCCCCGCACCATCCGACAGGTGCCGGATCAGCCATTTCGATGTCTGCCCCCTCGGTCCGGCGCCGACGGGGTCAGCCGTACTGCTCGCCCTGTGGCGCCGGAACGCCCAGCGCGTGACGTGAGGTGTTCCGGGCGGCGGTCGTAGGCTCAGGGGCATGACCTTGCGCCTGAGCACTGTGATCCTTCCCGTCCACCGGTGGCACGAAGGGGGGCGCGAGCGCTGGCAGCGGGCCGAGGAGCTCGGCTTCCACGCCGCCTACACCTACGACCACCTGTCCTGGCGGACCTTCCGGAACGGCCCGTGGTTCGGCGCGCTGCCGACGCTCACGGCCGCCGCGACGGCCACGGAGCGGCTGCGGCTGGGCACGCTCGTCACCTCGCCGAACTTCCGCCACCCGGTGACGCTCGCCAAGGAGCTGATCTCCCTGGACGACATCGCGGGCGGCCGGATCACGCTCGGCATCGGCGCCGGCGGCAACGGCTTCGACGCCACGGTGCTCGGCCAGGAGGCGTGGACCCCCAAGGAGAGGGCCGACCGCTTCGGTGAGTTCCTTCCGCTGCTCGACCGGCTGCTGACCGAGGATTCGGTCTCCCAGCGGGGCACGTTCTACTCGGCCGAGGAGGCCTTCAACATCCCCGGCTGCGCCCAGCGCCCCCGGCTGCCCTTCGCGGTCGCGGCGACCGGTCCGCGGGGCCTGAAGCTCGCGGCGCGGTACGGGCAGGCGTGGGTGACGACCGGCGATCCGAAGATCTTCGAGGAGGGCACCCCGGAGCAGTCGGTCGAGGCCATTCGCGGTCAGATCGCCAAGCTCGGCAAGGCCTGTGCCGAGACCGGCCGGGACGTGGCGGAGCTGGACAAGGTGCTGCTCACCGGCTTCACGCCGGACCGGGGTCGCCCGCTGGAGTCCGTGGACGCCTTCGTCGACTTCGCCGGGCGCCACCGGGAGCTGGGCATCACCGAGCTGGTGATCCACTGGCCCATTCCGGACTCGGACTTCGCCGCCGACCAGGTTGTCTTCGAGCAGATCGCCACCGAGGGCCTGGCCCAGCTGAACTGACCCGGTCCGGGCCCGCCCGCCCGGTGCGACTCAGCCAGGGCGGGCCCTTTCAGCCGGGAGCCGGGCGGTCGCCCGAAGCTGCCGCTGCCGCCGTGCCCGTCGGCGAAACCGGCGGCAGCGGCACGGGCCCGTCAGGTCGAGGCGTTCCGCAGGTGTTGTGCCGTGCGTTGGGCGCTCTCCAGCATCCACTCGGGCACCGTGCCCTCGGGCAGCGCGCGGATCTCGTCCACCAGCGCGGTCACCCGGGCGGCGCCGGCCTCGGGGCGGCCGAGCTCGTTCTCGGTCCAGGCAGCGTTGTTGACGCACTGGAACCGTGCCTCCAACTGCTCCGTGCCGAGCTCGGCATGGAGGCCTGCGGCCCGTTCCCAGAGCGCGATCTCCTCCAGGCGCAGTGCCTCCAGGCGCGCCGCGCCCAACGGCTCGGAGAGGCCGGCACCCTCCCGGTCGTCCCGGTCGTCCCGGTCGTCCTCGTCGTCCTCGTCGTCCTCCGAAGCGGAGACCCACCGGTCCAGCACCTGGGCCAGCTGGTTGCAGGTCTCGGCCAGCTCGGCCCGCGCCTCCCGGTCCTCCGGAGCCTGGGCCAGCGCCTCGGCCAGTACCTCCGCCGCCTCGTCCATCCGGACGCGCGCCCGGGCCACCGTCGTCTCCGTGACCTCTTCGCGCAGCCCGAGCCAGGCCAGCGACCGCAGGATCCTGACCTCGGCGACCGGAGCGTCCTTCGACCGCCGCCGCAGCTCGAGGGCCCGCTCGTACGCGGCGGTCGCCTCCGGCACCAGCCGTGCCTCGGAGAGCTGGTCGGCGGCGGACTGGGCGAAGTTCGCCTGCGGACGCGGGTCCTCCCAGTCCTTGGCCACCTCCGCCGCATGCAAGTACTGCTCCGCCGCGCCCCGGGGGTCCTGCAGGTCGCGGAGCAGATCGCCCATGAACTCGCGTACGGAGGCGGCCTGGCCCTCGCCGTGCTCGAGCAGGTCCGGCAGCGTCGACTGCAGCACCTCGGCCGCCTCGGCGGCACGGCCGTCGCGGGCGTGGCACCGGGCGAGCAGCAGCCGGGCCTGGGCACCGCCGTCCGTGGTGAGTCCGGCCTGGTCGAACCAGTGCGAGGCCTCCAGGGCGTGCCCGGCGGCTTCCGCGCCGGCGTCGCCGCCCCGCATCAGGATGTCGGCCAGCGTGAGCCGTACGACGGCCTGCGTCTCGGGGTCGGTCACCTCGGCGGCGTGCGCCAGCCCCGCGCGTACGGCCTGCTCCGCCTCCTCGGGGCGCTCCAGCGAGACGAGCACCCCGGCGCGCAGCACCAGCGGGTCCACGGCAAGCCACGGCCGGCCCGCCGCGACCGCCCGGTCGGCGGAGCCGGCGAGCAGCGCCACCGCGCGCTCCGGGTCGCCTTCGGACAGGGCGATGCGGCCCTGCATCTCCTCGGCCTCCGCCGCGAGATCCGGCACGGACTGTGCGTAGGCGTCGACGAAGCCGGCGAGCTCGGTGGCGAGTTCGCCGTGCCCGTGCCCGTGCTCCCGCGCGTGGTCGTGACCGCCGTGCTCGGGGTGCTCGGGGTGGTCCTGTGCCTCCTCGAGGGAGCGCAGGTACGACTCGATCCGGAGCGAGGTCAGTTCCGCGAGCGCGATGCGCCGATTCCGCTGCGGTTCGTCCTCGGGCAGTGCCTCGGCGGAGTGCAGGGCCACGGCCAGCAGCTTCCGCAGCTCCTCTGCCCCGGCCCCGGACTGCGCCGCCAGGGTCGCGAGGCGCAGCTCGGCCAGGGCCGCTCGCTCCGCCAGCCCGAGGGCCCGGTAGCCGTCGCGTACGTCCTCCAACAGCCCGGCGGCTCCGGCGGCCCCGGCCCGGGCGGCCGCCAGGGCCCGGTGGTCGGCGACGTCGGCGGCGGCCAGCGGCTCGGCCGCGGCCTCGGGGCGAAGCGCCACCTCGGCCCACACGGCGTCCGATCCCGGGTGTCCGGCGTCCCGAGCCGCGCGGGCCCGCTCCACCAGCTCGGCGAAACCGTCGGCCGGGGCCGGCGCCGGGTTCTGTGCCGGGGCCTGGGCCTGGGCCGGGTTCGAAGCCGGCGCGTACGCCGGTACCCGCCCGGGGACGGGCTCCGCCTGCGGGAGCGCGGCGAGCGCGGAGCTGCGTACGCCCAGCGGCAGGACCGCGACCAGCGGGGCCCGGTCGATGCGGGCGAGGAAGCGCTCCGAGATCCGGGTGGAGCCGTTGCGCGCGTCGAAGCGGCGGGCGATGTCGAGCGAGCCCGCGCGGAGCACCTCGTACAGCTCGGCCACGGTGTGCGGGGCGCCCTCGTAGGGGACGGCAGGGCTCTGCCCGTGCCCCAGTTCCCGCAGCCGGCGCAGCAGGACGAGGACGCCGCCGTGGAGGGCCAGCTGGTCGGAGAGGTTGGCGAGCGGGGCCACGTGGACCGCGTGCTCCGCCAGGATCTCCAGGCCGCGCGACTCGTTGCCGGTGAGGGCACAGAACTCGATGTGCCGTCCGATCGAGGGCAGCAGGCTCTCGTTGCCCCGGGACATGCGGTAGCCGCGCAGATGGGCGGAGCGGGCCTCGTCGAACCGGCCGAGCCGCACCAGCGGCAACAGCGAGGCGGCCAGCACCCGGTGGGGCTCCTCGGCGCAGGTCCGCTCGCCGGACAGCACCGGCTGCCAGACCTCCAGCGCTTCCGCGTCGTTGCCGCGCAGCACGGCGTACTGTCCCTGGCCGTTGAGTTCGCAGGCGTGGCAGTCGCTCATGTCGTCGCGCTCGGCGGCCTGCCAGCGGGCGTACGCCCGCCCGGCGCGCTCGTCGTCGCCGGTCGCGTCGGCGAGCCACAGCTCGGACTCGCGCACGGGACGCTCGCTGTAACCGGCGATCCGGTAGCGGCGCTCCATCTCGTCGAGCCAGCCGGTGGCGGACTCCAGCGGCACCTCGGGCGAGTTGCTGATGGCGGTGGCCACCCACTTGAACTGCCAGAACAGTGAGTGGGCGTCCCACTCGGAGAAGGCGCCGGGGTCCTTGTCGTACTCCTGGAGCAGCCGGGCGAAGGGGACGAGCATCTTCGGCGACTCGGTGCTGTACAGGTAGGCGTTGATCAGGGCGTCCAGCGCGTCGCGGAACAGCTCGCGGTCCCCGGTCGCCTCGGCGGCGGCGGACAGTGCCTCGGCGTGCGCGTTGCGGGCGGCGCCACCCGGCGCCTGGCGGTTCTCGGCCAGGCCGCGCTCGATCTCCTCGCGCGTCATGGTGCTCACTTCTCGTCCTCCTGGGTGGCGGTGGGGTGGGTGGCCCATTCCAGGAGCCCGAGGAAGGCCCGGTTGAGCAGGGCGGAGTCGGCCGCGCGCAGCGGCCGTTGGGACATCAGCAGGGCCTGCCCGTAGAGCGATTCGACCGCGGTGGCGGTCAGGGCCTCGTCGGGAAGGGCGGCGATCCGGCGGATCAGCGGGTTGTTGTGGTTGAGGACCAGGCGGGCGCGCGGTGCGGAGCCGCGCAGTGCGCCGAGGATGCCGCTCCACAGCGAGTCGGCGCTGTCGAGGGCGGCGGTGCGGTCGCGTTCCTGGCGGGCCTGGCGGTCGTCGAGGTAGAGCGCGGGGACGGCGACGGGCTGGAAGGCGCGCAGGACGACGTCACAGCTCTGGGGTTCCAGCCGGGTCCGGGCCGTGGCCAGGAAGGGGGCGAGGGCCAGCTCGGCGGCGGTCGGAACCGGGTCGAGGCGCTCGGTGACGGCTCCGGCGTCCAGTTCGGCGACCACGAGGTCCGGGCGCACGCTGGGCAGCAGGGCCAGCAGGTCCGCGTCGTAGGTGTAACCGGCGTTGATGACGCCGAGGCCGTGCGCCGCCGCGATCGGGGCGATCTGGCGAAACTCCTCGACCGTGCGCGTGAAGTGGATCTCGGAGTGCGCGGCGGCGAACTCCTCCAGGCTCATCGAGCCGTCGCTCGTCTCGAACGGCAGCCAGGGCAGCATCAGGCCGAGGAGTTCGCCGTCGTGGCGGGCCAGCGACTTCACGCCGAGGTGATGCACGCTCAGGAAGGCCGCGAGCCGGTCCGGTTCGCTCGCGGCGAGCTCGGTGAGCCAGCCGCGGATGCGGACGCCCAGGGCCTCGCGCACGGCGGCCAGGGTCTCGTCGTCGTACAGGTTCTCGCGGGACGCGGTGGGCCGCAGGGTGTCGGTGTCGAGGACCGCGCGGACGAAGAACGCCCAGTCGGGCAGCAGGTTGTCGGCCTTGTCGGTCAGCAGCATGCCCTTGAGGTGGACCCGGTGTCCGGACCGGTGGGCGGGGCTGGTCGGCTCGGGGAGGACGTACGCGACTCCGCGCACTCCGGCGACGGGGAGGTCGAGGTCGATGCTGTCGAGCGGAGTGAAGCCGAAGAGCCGGGCGCAGTGTCCGGCGAGCGCGACGCGGCGGGCGGCCGGAGTGGGGAAGGGCCGGTCCCAGACGGCGGGCCGGTCGGTGACGGGGCGGGGTTCGGTGCCGGAACCGTCGTCGAAGGTGATGTCGTAGGGCAGGAGGGAGCCGTAGTCGCGGGCGAGCCGGGCGACCTTGTCGGGGACGAGCCACTCCTCGGCGCCCGGCCGGGCCTCGAGTACGACGGTCGTACCGGGCTCCGGGCGGGCATCGGCGGGCAGCTCGCGGACGGTGTACGAGCCGTCGTCCGTGGCCAGCCATTCGACGGGCGCGGCCTCGGGGTCTCGGGCGGAGCGCGTGACGACGCGGATCTGGCGCGCGACGACGAAGCAGGCGAGCAGGCCGATGCCGAACTGGCCGAGGAACTCCTGGCGGGTGGTCTCCAGGCCGTGGTCGCCGCCGCGCTTGGAGCTGCGGCCGATGGTGGCGAGGAGGGAATGGGCCTCGGCGGCGGTCAGGCCGATGCCGCTGTCCTCGATGGTCACCCGGTTCGCGGTGGCGGAGAGGCGGATGCGGATCTCTGCCTCGGGGTCCAGGGCCTGGCGGGCGGTGACGGCGTCCACGGCGTTCTGGAGCAGCTCGCGGACGTAGACGCGCGGGCTGGAGTAGAGGTGGTGGGAGAGCAGGTCGACCAGACCGCGCAGATCGACCTGGAAGGTGTTGGCCGAGGGGTCGGAGCCGGAGTCGGCCGCGGCGGCCTCCGCCCGGGCTTGCGCTCCGGCGGCCTCGGCTTCGGCTTCGGCGGCGGCCGCGGTCTTCGCTTCGGCTTCGCCTTCGGTGCGGGCGGACGGGGTCGGTTGTGCGGACGTCATGGTGCGTCACCTCGGGTGCTGGTGTGGCGTGTTCGGCGACCGCGAGGTCCCCCCTCACAGATCCCGGAATGAGGAACAGGGTAGGGGGATGATCTGACAATCCCTCTGTTAATTCCGGCTATGAGAAGCGGATGAACCGCGGTGGCACGGCATCGGCCAGCCAGACCCCGTTGGCGCTGATCCGGAAGACGTGTCCGGCCGCGCGCATGGCCGCCGCGTCCACGCTGAGGACGACCGGCCGGCCGCGCCGGGCACCCACGCGGGTCGCCGTCTCCCGGTCGGGAGACAGGTGTACGTGGTGGCGGGCCATCGGGCGCAGCCCCTCGGCGCGGATGGCGTCCAGGGCGGCGGCGACGGTGCCGTGGTAGAGGTACGCGGGCGGTTCGGCCTCCGGCAGTTCCAGGTCCACCGGCACGGTGTGGCCCTGGCTGGCCCGGATCCGGGTGCCGTCGACGGCGAAGCGCTGCTTGTCATTGGCGGCGACGACATGGTCGAGGTCGGCCCGGCTGAAGGGGAAGCCGTGCGCGGCCGCCGCGGCCAGCAGGTCGTCGATCTCGACCCAGCCCTGCGCGTCGAGCACCAGTCCGATGCGTTCCGGCTGATGCCTCAGGTGTTTCGAGAGGTATTTGGACACCTTCACGGTGCGTCTGTCATCCATTCGCCCAGCGTGCCGGGTGGGCCGGGTCCGGCGCAGCGCATTTTCGCCGTTCCACCGAACCTGGACTCCCTCTATCGCCTTTCCAAGATACGGAATATATTTTCCGCTGAACGCCGCCCCAGGGGGAGAGACCATGACATCCAGCACGTCCCTGCCGCGCCGTGCGGCCGCCGAACTCATCGGCACCGCGGCCCTGCTCGTGGTGGTGATCGGATCCGGAATCCAGGCCGCCGCCCTCACCACCGACATCGGAGTCGCCCTCGTCGCCAACTCGCTCGTGTCCGCGATCGGTCTCGGTCTGATCATCACCCTTTTCGGTCCCCTTTCCGGCGCGCACCTCAACCCCGTCGTCACCCTCACCTCCTGGTGGGGGCGACGCGCCGGCGGCGAAGGGCTCGGCGGTCGCGAGGCCCTCGTCTACGCCGTGGCCCAGACCGCCGGGGCCATCGGCGGAGCCGTCCTCGCGGAGGCGATGTTCGGCCGTACGCCGGGCACCTTCTCCACCCAGGTCCGCGACGGCGGGCACCTGCTCGTCGGGGAGGTCGTCGCCACCGCCGGGCTGGTCCTCGTGATCCAGGGGCTGGGCCGGACGGGACGCCCGAAGCTCATCCCGGCGGCGGTCGCCGCGTACATCGCCGCCGCGATCTGGTTCACCTCCTCCGGCTCCTTCGCGAATCCGGCCGGCACCATCGGGCGCAGCTTCAGCGACTCCTTCACCGGCATCGCCCCGCAGTCGCTGCCGGGCTTCGTCGTCGCGCAGCTGCTCGGCGGGATCCTCGGCCTGGTCCTCGCGGCACTGCTCTACGGAAGCGGGCGCGCATCCTCGAAGATCACGGTGACCGAGTCGGCCGAGCTGGCCGAGCTGGCCGTGCCGGTGGCCGAAACCCGCGCCGCCGGCACGGCGTACCAGACCGCGAGCTGAGCCGAAGGCGCGGTTCCCCACAGGAAGAACGGAGTTGTCCACAGCCCTTTGGGTCGGTTTCGGCGGCAACGAACTGATCCGACCTGTGGACTACTGATCGAGTACTACCGGCCGCCCCGGCTGGCCAGATCGTTCATCGTCCGGGCCTGCAGCTCCCGCTCCGTGGCGGCTCGGACGAACTCCGCCACATGGTCGGGACCCACCAGGTCCTGCACCGCCCGCACCGTCTCGGCGGGCAGCGCGACCGGTGCCGGCCCCGAGGGCTGCGGTACCCCGCCCGCGCCGAGGTGCCGCTGCAGGTGCCGGGTCGCGAAGAGCCGCATCGCCCGCGCCAGCTCGGCGTCCACCGTCTGCTGCGCCAGCGGCCGCAGCCTGCGCACCATCGTCGCCGCTTCCGCGGCGTCCGAGTCCGTCGGAGGAACGTCCCCCAGGTAGCGGGCGAAGACGTGCTCCGTGGTGAACTCCAGGAAGCGCGACGCGATGTGTTCCACCTGGCCGCGCAGCTCCCGCAGATGACCGGTGATGGCGGGCAGCGGTACCCCGGCCGCGTACAGCTCCGCGGCCACCGCCAGTTCCTGCGGGGACGGTACGCGGAACTGGTCCGGGCAACCCGGGATCCGCTCCAGCACCCCCAGCTCGCAGGCCTCGCCCACCGCGTCGTCGTCGGGCCTGCCGCCGAACCGCTCGTTCAGCTCGTCCCGGCTGATCCGGGCCGCCTCCTCGTCCGTCCACGGTCCGTGCACCTCGGCGACCAGCCCGAGGACACCGCCGAGCCCGCGACCCGCGTCCCAGGCTTCCAGCAGTTCCTTGATGGAGGCCAGGGTGTACCCGCGGTCCAGCAGGTCGGCGATCTGGCGCAGCCGCGCCAGATGCGTGTCCCGGTAGACGTTGGAGCGGCCCCGCCGTTCCGGCTTCGGCAGCAGACCGCGGTCCTGGTACGCCCGGATCGTGCGGACGGTCGCACCGCTGTGGTGCGCCAGATCCTCGATCCGGTACTCGGCTACTGCCTGATCGGACAATCCCGGCTCCCTACGACATCGCGGCTCGGCCGACCGCGCCCGCGGCGGACCGGGCGGCGGGCGGAGCCGCAAGGTACCCGACCGCCCTGCGCAGCGAGCCCTCCTGCGAGGGATGGTACGACTGCCGCAGGGAGCGGGGTATGGCCGTGCCGAGCTCTCTCCGGCTGGGCGGCAGACACGCGGCACCCGGTCGCCCGGGGCTGCGCCGGACCGGCTGGGCGGGCCCGTTCACAGCTTGGGCTCCAGCTTCGCGAACCGCCGCAGGGTGCCCGGCGCGAACCGGGACATCCACAGGGCGCCCTTGGACTCGGGCGTCACCGGGACCACGGCCTGGTTCTTCACCACGGCGAGCAGGATCGCGTCGGCGACCTTCTCCGGGGGGAAGTTGCGCAGTCCGTAGAGCCGCGAGGAGCGCTGCTGTCGGCGCTTCTCCTCGGCCGCGTCCACCCCGGTGAACCGGGAGGTGGCCGTGATGTTGGTGTTGACGATGCCCGGGCAGATCGCCGATACCCCGATCGACTGCGCCGCCAGTTCGGCGCGCAGGCACTCGCTCAGCATCAGCACCGCCGCCTTGGAGGTGCTGTAGGCGGGCAGGGTCTTGGACGGCAGATAGGCGGCGGCAGAGGCGGTGTTGACGATGTGGCCGCCCTGGCCGCGCTCGGCCATCTGCTTGCCGAAGATCCGGCAGCCGTGGATGACCCCCCACAAGTTGACGTCGAGGACCCTCTTCCAGTCCTCGGCGCTCGTCTCCAGGAACGGCCCGGACAGGCCGATCCCGGCGTTGTTGACCAGGACGTCCACGATCCCGTACTCGGCGGCCACCTTCACCGCGAGCTTCTCCATGGCCTGCTCGTCGCTGACGTCGACGCACTCGCCCCAGGCCTGGGGCGAGCCGACGAGGCGGGCCATGTCCGCGGTGCGCGCCGCGCCTTCGGCGTCCCGGTCCACGCACACCACACGGGCGCCGGCCTCGGCGAACGCGAAGGCGGTGGCCCGGCCGATGCCGCTGGCGGCTCCGGTGACCAGCACCAGCTGGCCTCCGAAGCGGTCGGCGTACTTGCCCGGGGCCTTGAGCTCGGGAACCCGCGTGGAGGGCTCCTCCCGGGAGGTGACGAACTCGGTGATCCAGGCGGCCAGCTGGTCGGGCCGGGTCCGGGGCACCCAGTGCTTGGCCGGCAGGGTGCGCCGGACCAGGTCGGGGGCCCACAGCTCCAGTTCGTCGTAGAGCCGCTCGGAGAGGAAGGCGTCGCCGGTGGGGGTGATCAGCTGAACCGGCACGTGGGCGTACGCGTCGGCGCGCGGCCGGCGCAGTCGCGGCCTGATGTTGTCCCGGTAGAGCCAGGCGCCGCGGGCGGCGTCGGAGGGCAGCGAGGCCGTGGGATAGGTGCCGGCCGGGACCTTCTCCAGCCGCTGGAGGATCTTCGGCCACTGCTTTCCGAGCGGCCCGCGCCAGGCGAGCTCGGGCAGCAGGGGGGTGTGGAGCATGTACACGTACCAGGACTTGGCGCCCTGGTTGAGGAGCTGTGCGGCCCGGCGCGGGGTGGGCCGCGCCATCCGCTTCTTGATCCAGTGCCCGAAGTGGTCGAGGGAGGGCCCCGACATCGAGGTGAAGGAGGCGATCCGGCCCTCCGTGCGGGAGACCGTCGCGAACTCCCAGCCCTGGACGGAACCCCAGTCGTGGCCGACCAGGTGCACCGGGCGGTCCGGGCTGACCGCGTCCGCCACCGCGAGGAAGTCGTCGGTCAGCTTCTCCAGGGTGAAGCCGCCGCGCAGCGGCTGCGGTGCCGTGGAGCGGCCGTGGCCCCTGACGTCGTAGAGCACGACGTGGAAGTGGGGGGCCAGCCGCTCGGCGACCTCCGACCAGACCTCCTTGCTGTCCGGGTACCCGTGGACCAGGACCACGGTCGGCAGCCGGGCGTCGCCGAGTTCGACGACGCACAGCTCGATCCCGCCCGTACTCACCCGGCGCTCGCGCGCCCCCGCGAACGCCGGGCCCGATGCCGTCCCGAATGCCGTCCCGCTCATGCCGTCTTCTCCTCAGCCCAGCGCCGCACGTGCGGCAGATCGTCGTCCAGCCAGAACGCGCTTTCGCCGGGATCCACGGAGTCGGTGACGACCAGGATCTCCTCGAACTTCGCGCCGGTGCCCCGGAAGCCCAGGTGGGGCTCCACCGCCCACAGGCCGGGCTGCGGGGGATGGTCGGAGAAGCGGTAGGGGCTCCACAGCGGGGACCAGCCCTCGCGGTGTCCGTGCAGGGCGTCCGAGACCAGCCCCCTCAGGGCCTGCGTGCCGAACCCGAACGCGGTCGGCGACCAGCGCCGCTCCCTGACCCGGTCTATCTTGTGCGCGATGACGCCGAAGGGGTAGGCCCGGTGCCGGTTCGCGTACCCCTGGCTGATCATCAGCCGTTCCACGTCCTCATAGATGTCGCGCAGGGAGCGGCGCTCGCGCACCTGGTCCAGGATCAGCGCACGGTGGGCCCTGAGGTCGGACATGAGCCGGTCCTGCACCGGGTTGAGGCCGAGGCTGCCCGAGTACCCGATGTCCGCGGTGTAGCCCTTGTGGACCGGGGCCATGTCGAGGATGAACGGCATCCCCGGCTCCAGGGCCCGGTTCGTCGGGAAGAACTGCAGGGGGATCTTGAAGTCGGTGAAGGCCGTGCGGTCGCCGAACCAGGCGAACGGCATGTGGAACCAGTCCCGGACCCCGCGCTCGCGCAGCCAGTCGCGCTGCATCCGCGCGGCCTCGCGCTCGGTCACACCGGGCCGCAACTGGGCCGCGACGGCCTCCGCGCACTCGTAGGCGAGGCGCTGCACTTCCTTGAACCCGCGCAGTTCGGCGGAGAGTTCTGTGGTGCGTTGCTTGGTGTCCCCAGCCATGCCAGCCGTCCGTCCGTAGAGCCGTACGCGCCCGTAACTTGACACTGATGAATGTGACAATGACCGGAGATCACGTCAAGGCCCGTGCACGGACCTGTGGACAAAGTTGGCCGGTGCGCGTCAGTCTGGAGTCAGCCTTATGTCGGGGTCCGTAGTCCTGAAGGCGGAGGGAGGATCGGGCTTCAGGTCTGACGATGCGAGCCCGGACCGCCACTAACGTCGTTCCCGTGACTGTCATCGCGACCGAAAGCCTGAGCAAGCGGTACCCCCGAGTGACCGCCCTCGACCGGCTCTCCCTGGACATCGGGCCCGGCGTTACCGGGCTCGTGGGTGCCAATGGAGCCGGCAAGTCCACGCTGATCAAGATTCTGCTGGGACTCTCCCCCGCCACCGAGGGCACCGCCGCCGTGCTCGGACTCGACGTAGCCACCCATGGCAGCGCGATCCGCGAGCGCGTCGGCTACATGCCCGAGCACGACTGCCTGCCCCCCGACGTCTCGGCCACCGAGTTCGTCGTGCACATGGCGCGCATGTCCGGGCTCCCGCCGACCGCCGCGCGCGAGCGCACCGCGGACACCCTGCGCCACGTCGGGCTGTACGAGGAGCGCTACCGCCCCATCGGCGGCTACTCCACCGGCATGAAGCAGCGCGTCAAACTCGCGCAGGCGCTCGTCCACGACCCCCAGCTGGTGCTCCTCGACGAGCCCACCAACGGGCTCGACCCGGTGGGCCGCGACGAGATGCTGGGCCTGATCCGCCGCGTCTACACCGACTTCGGCATCTCGGTCCTGGTCACCTCGCACCTGCTCGGCGAGCTGGAGCGGACCTGCGACCACGTCGTCGTCGTCGACGGCGGCAAGCTGCTGCGCTCGAGCTCCACCAGCGATTTCACCCAGACCACCACGACGCTCGCGGTCGAGGTCACCGACTCCGACGCGCACCCGGACGGGGCCGCCGCCCTGCGCAAGGCGCTCACCGGGGCGGGCGTCGCCCTGCACGCCGGCGAGGAGGCGGGGCTGCCCGGAGCCGGTCACATCCTCCTGGTCGAGGCGAACGGCGAGGCGACGTACGACATCGTCCGCGACACCGTCGCCGACCTCGGCATCGGCCTGGTCCGCATGGAGCAGCGACGACACCACATCGCGGAGGTCTTCCGCGACAGCGACCAGCAGGCCGCCCAGGCGGCGCAGGCCGCAGCCCTGTACGCCACCCAGCAGAAGGGAGCCGGTTCCGATGGCGCCTGACACCTCGACCCAGATCCACAACATCGGCTACCGGTCCTACGAAGGCCCCCGGCTCGGCCGCGCCTACGCCCGCACGTCGCTGTTCTCGCAGTCCCTGCGCGGTGCCTACGGACTCGGCCGCTCGGCCAAGTCCAAGGTGCTGCCGATGCTCCTCTTCGCGGTGATGTGCGTGCCCGCGCTGATCCTCGTCGCGGTCGCCATCGCGGTCCCGGGCTCCACCGACCTGCCGATCAAGTACACGACGTACGCGCTGACCACCCAGGTGATCATCGGCCTCTACCTCGCCTCTCAGGCGCCCCAGTCGGTCTCCCGCGACCTGCGGTTCAAGACCGTCCCCCTCTACTTCTCGCGGCCGATCGAGCGCGGGGACTACGTGGTCGCCAAGTTCGCGGCCATGGCCTCGGCCCTCTTCATCCTCACCTCGACGCCGCTGCTGATCATGTACATCGGTTCGCTGCTCGCCAAGTTCGACTTCGGCGACCAGACCAAGGGATTCGGGCAGGGACTGGTGTCCGTACTGCTGCTGTCGCTGCTCTTCTCCGGCCTCGGCCTGATCATGGCCGCGCTCACCCCGCGCCGCGGTTTCGGCGTCGCCGCCATCATCGCCGTGCTCCTGATCCCCTACGGCGCGGTGACGGCCGTCCAGGGCATCGCCTACAACACCGGTTCGACCGGAGTCGTCGAATGGCTGGGACTGTTCTCCCCGATCAGCCTCATCGACGGATTCCAGGCCGCCTTCCTCGGCGCCACCTCCGCCTTCCCCGGCCAGGAAGCCCCGCCGGCCGCGGCCGGCACCGTCTACCTGCTCGTCATCCTCGGCCTGATCGCCGGCTCCTACGCCGCCCTGATGGCCCGCTACCGGAAGGCCGGGCTGTGACCATCCTCGACATCGACCACACCTCCCGCTGGTTCGGGAACGTCGTCGCCGTCAACGACGTGACCATGCGCGTCGGTCCCGGCGTCACGGGCCTGCTCGGTCCCAACGGCGCGGGCAAGTCCACCCTGATCAACATGATGGGCGGCTTCCTCGCACCCTCCACGGGCACGGTCACCCTCGACGGTGCGCCGATCTGGCGCAACGAGCAGGTCTACAAGCAGATCGGCGTCGTACCCGAGCGCGAGGCCATGTACGACTTCCTCACCGGCAAGGAGTTCGTCGTCGCCAACGCCGAGCTGCACGGTCTCGACGAGGTCGCGGCCCAGCGGGCCCTGGCCACCGTCGAGATGGAGTACGCGCAGGACCGCAAGATCTCCACCTACTCCAAGGGCATGCGCCAGCGCGTGAAGATGGCCTCCGCCCTGGTCCACGACCCGTCCGTGCTCCTGCTCGACGAGCCCTTCAACGGCATGGACCCGCGCCAGCGCATGCAGCTCATGGACCTGCTGCGACGGATGGGCGACGACGGCCGCACCGTGCTGTTCTCCTCGCACATCCTGGAGGAGGTCGAACAGCTCGCCTCCCACATCGAGGTGGTCGTCGCCGGCCGGCACGCGGCCTCCGGAGACTTCCGGAAGATCCGCCGCCTGATGACGGACCGCCCGCACCGCTACCTCGTCCGCTCCTCCGACGACCGGGCCCTTGCCGCGGCCCTGATCGCCGACCCGTCCACCGCCGGGATCGAGGTCGACCTCAAGGAGGGCGCGCTGCGCATCCAGGCCGTCGACTTCGGGCGTTTCACCGAGCTGCTGCCGCGGGTCGCCCGCGAGCAGGGCATCCGGCTGCTGACGGTCTCGCCTTCCGACGAGTCCCTCGAGTCGGTCTTCTCCTACCTCGTCACGGCCTGAAGGAGCTGGCATCCATGTACAACCCCACCGTTGCCCGGCTCACCTACCGGGCCCTGCTCGGCCGGCGCCGCGCGCTGATCCTCTGTGCGCTGCCCGCCCTGCTCATCGTCATCTCCGTCGCCGTCCGCGCCTTCGCGGGCCTGGACGACAAGGTCGCGGCCGACCTCCTCGGAGGGTTCGCACTGGCCACCATGGTTCCGCTGATCGGGGTCATCGCCGGAACCGGCGCCATCGGACCGGAGATCGACGACGGCTCGATCGTCTACCTGCTCTCCAAGCCGGTGAAGCGCCCGACGATCATCATGACGAAGCTGACCGTCGCGATCGCCGTCACCATGGTCTTCTCCGCGATCCCCACCCTGATCGCCGGCTACATCCTCAACGGCAACGGCCAGCAGATCGCCGTCGCCTACACCGTGGCCGCCCTCATCGCGTCGGTCGCCTACAGCGCGCTGTTCCTGCTGCTGGGCACCGTCAGCCGGCACGCGGTCGTCTTCGGTCTCGTCTACGCGCTGATCTGGGAATCGCTCTTCGGCAGCCTGGTCGACGGAGCCAAGACCCTCAGTGTCCAGCAGTGGTCCCTGGCCCTGGCCCAGAAGATCGCCGGTGAGGGATACGTGGACGCCACCGTCGGGCTGCCCACCGCCGTGATCCTCCTCGTCGCGGTCACCGTCGGCGCCACCGTTTACGCCGGACAGAGGCTCCGCCGCCTCACCCTGGCGGGCGAGGAGTAGGGGGCACCCGGCTCCCCGCCTCGCGGCGGGTGCCCCTGCCCGCTTCTGAACGTGGATGTTTCACGTGAAACAGTGCCCCGCCCGGCCCACCGGCCAGGCGGGGCACAGGTTCGCGCGGCATCATCGGGACATGATCGAGCACAGGGAGCCCGAGCCGTCCAGGCCCGTATGGGCCTGGATACGCTCCGCGCCCGGCACCCACATATGGCTGCTGATCATCGCCCTCACCAGCGTGGTGGTCGTGATCGTGCCCGACCATCTGGAGCACGTCCTGCTCCACCGCAACAGCAGTAACATCCACGAGCTCGCCCGCCACCCCGTACGGGCCTTGCTCAGCAGCGCTTTCTGGATTCAGAGCCCGTCCTCGCTCCCCCTTTACGTGGTCCTCTTCGAGGTCTTCCAGGCCAACGTCGAACGCTGGCTCGGCACCTTGCGCTGGCTCTTCGTCATCGCGACCGGTCACATCACGGCCACCCTCATCAGCCAGAAGCTGGTCCTGATGGCCATCGAGGACCACCGCGCTCCGCGCAGCATGGTCCACGTCGTCGACATCGGCGTCAGCTACGGCCTCGCGACCGCCGTCGGGGTGCTGACCTACCGCCTGCCCGGCCCGTGGCGCTGGCTCTACCTGGCCGGATGCGTGGCCTTCTTCGGCCTTCCGCTCACCACCGGAGGCACCTTCACCGACCTCGGCCACGCCATCGCGCTCGCCGTCGGCCTGCTGGCCTGGCCGATGACCCGGCATCCGCGCCCGCGCCGGGCCGCCGCTCATGTTTCACGTGAAACATGATCAGGAGCGGTCCGTCCCCACCACCCCGTGCTCCCAGGCCCAGGTGGCGATCCCCACCCGGTTGCGGACCGCCAGCTTCGCCTGCACATTGGCGACGTGCGTCTTGGCGGTCCCCGCGCTGATGAAGAGCTCGGCCCCGATCTCCGCGTTCGTGTGTCCCTTCGCCACCAGCCGTACGATCTCCACCTCGCGCTCCGTCAACGGATGCGCCACCGGCGCGATCCGGCGCTCCCGGGCCGGCCGGCTCAGCAGCCGCACCGTGATCTGCGGGCTGATCAGCGTGTCCCCGGCCATGGCCGCCCGCACCCCCTCGATCAGCAGCGCCGGCCCCGACCGCTTCAGCAGAAAACCGCAGGCACCCTCGCGCAGCGCGGTGTGCACGTACTCGTCCAGGTCGAAGGTGGTCACCACCACCACCCGGGTCTCGGACGCCAGCAGCCGGGTCACCTCCAGCCCGTCCAGCAGCGGCATCCGGATGTCCGTCAGCACCACGTCCGGCCGCAGCTCCCGGGCCAGCGCCACCGCGCTCCGACCGTCCGAGGCCTCCCCCACCACGGTCATGTCGGGCTGTGAATCGAGGATCAGCCGGAAGCCGCTGCGGATGTCCTCTTGGTCGTCGGCTATCAGGATGCGTGTGGTCACCCCGACATGATCACCCGTCGAGGCGTCCCGCCGCCGGGAAGACGGCACGAACACGCCAGCCCCCGCCCTCGTCCGGACCCGCCTCCAGGGTGCCGTCCGCCGATTCCACCCGCTCCCGCAGCCCCACGAGCCCGGTACCACCGGCATGCGTGCGCCGGCCCAGCAGCGTCCGCGTCGTGCGCGGTGGCGCGCTGTTCGCCACGCTCAGCTCGGTGTCCGCCCCCACCCGCCGCACGACCACGCGCACGGTCCCGGCGCCGGCCGCATGGCGGCGTACGTTGGTGAGCGCCTCCACCGCCACCCGGTACGCCGTCGCGTCCGCGTCCCGCGACAACCCCGCCAGCGCCCCGGCGTCGGCCTCCAGTACTCCGCCCTCGAACCGGCCCACCAGCTCCGGCAGGTGAGCGAGCCCCAGGGCCGGGGCCTTCGGACCGCCCTCCCCCTCGCGCAGCGCGTGCACCGTCCGGTCCATCGACGCGAGCGCGTTCAGCCCCGCCGCCTCGATCCGCTCCAGCGCCAGGACGGCCTGACGCGGATCGCTGTCCGCCACGAACCGGGCCGCCTGCGCCTGCACCACGATCGCGCTCACGTCGTGCGCGACGTAGTCGTGCAGGTCCCGGGCCAGCTCGAGCTGCTGATCCCGGCGCGCGTCGAGAACAGCGCGCCGGGCACGGTCCGCCTGACGTCGCAGGAACGCCCCGGCGCCGGCCGCTCCCAGCGCGGGCGCCGCCCAGAACGCCGCCGCACCCGCCGCCTGGAGCCAGCCGCCGAGTCCCGCGCCGCGGTCCAGCACCAGAGGAACGGGCCACACGGCGACCGCCGCACCGCCCACCGCGCAGGCGGCGACGGCGCTGCGTACGGGAGACCAACGGGCCGTCAGGGCCATCAGCGGCAGCAGGACCCCCACGCCCGCGAGCGTCCACGCCCCGGGGGCCCGCAGGGAGGAGCAGACGAGCGACACCAGGGCGGCCGAGATCAGCAAGGGGGCATAGGGGGCACGCGATTTCCAGGACACCCGCCCGACCCTACGAGTCCCGCGCGCCGCCGGACATCTGCCGATCGGCAGAGACGGGCCGGGCCGGGCGGCCCGCCGAACGTGCTGATCGGCGGATGGTTCGCGGGGACCCCGAGGACGAGGCTGGAGACATCAACCGACGCCTCCTGAAACGGACTCGACGATGACCGCCACCGCGACCCGCCCCCCGCTCCACACGGCTGCCACCGCCCCTGCTGCCGGTGTCTCCCGTCCGCTCCGCTGGATCGCCAAGGGCGCCGCGCTCACCCTGCTGCCGAGTGGCCTGTGGCGCATCGGGATCGCCTTCGGCATCCCGTCCGGTTTCAAGGCGGGTGACCTGCTGCACGCCGACAACTTCCCCGGTCCGACGTCCTTCTACTTGATCGGACTGAGCATCTTCGCCGAATGCGTGGGCCTGCTCAGCCTCGGTCTCGTCCAGCGCTGGGGCGAGGTGATGCCGTACTGGGTGCCGCTGCTCGGGGGCCGGCGGATCCCTCCGCTCGCGGCCGTGCTGCCGGCGGCCCTCGGAGCCGCGGCCGTCACCCTCATCACCGTTGACGGCGCGTTGCGCTGGGACGGCGCCATGGCCGGCCCGACGGCCCCCACGGGGGCCGCGTACTGGGTCATGACCGCCGCCTACGCGCCCCTGGTCCTCTGGGGACCCCTGCTCGCGATCGTCACCGTCGCCTATTGGCGTCGGCGCCGGACGCAGCGCTGACGTACGGAAATTCACTGGTACGCGGCGTGCGGCGGGGGCAGAGTGATGCGTGCGGGGAGCAACAAGAAGGTCCGGAACAGCCACTTCGAGCGCGCCTCGCGGCGCGGGCTGTTCCGGACCTTTCCCGTTCTTCTTTCGGGCTACGCGGCGCCCAGCAGACGCTCCAGAACCACGGCGATGCCGTCCTGCTCGTTGGACGTGGTCACCTCGTCGGCGACCGCCTTCAGCTCCGCGTGGGCGTTGGCCATCGCCACCCCGTGCGCGGCCCATCCGAACAGCGGAATGTCATTGGGCATGTCGCCGAAGGCGATCGTCTCGGCCGCCTTCACGCCCAGCCGGCGCGCGGCCAGCGAGAGGCCGGTGGCCTTGCTGAGCCCCAGCGGCAGGATCTCCACGATGCCCGGACCCGCCATGACGATGCCGACCAGGTTGCCCACGGTCTGCCGGGCCACCTCGACGAGGGTGTCCTCGTCCAGCTCGGGGTGCTGGATGTACAGCTTGTTCAGCGGCTCCGTCCAGACGTCGGCGGTGTCCTCCAGGTAGATCGCCGGAAGCCCCTCGTGCACCTGGTAGCCGGGACCGAACAGCACCTCGCCGTCGACTCCGTCCCGGCTGGCGGCCAGTGCCAGCGGACCCACCTCGGCCTCGATCTTCTCCAATGCGAGGGCGGCCAGTTTCCGGTCGAGCGTGACCGAGGTCAGCAGCCGGTGCGCGCCCGCGTCGTAGACCTGCGCGCCCTGACCGCAGACCGCGATGCCCCGGTAGCCGAGGTCGTCGAGGATGTGCCGGGTCCAGGGCACGGCGCGGCCCGTGACGACGATGTGGGCGGCACCCGCCGCGGTGGCCGCGACGAGTGCCTCACGGGTGCGTTCGGAGACGGTGTCGTCGCCGCGCAGCAGCGTGCCGTCGAGATCGGTCGCGACGAGCTTGTACGGGAACGGGGCCGCGCTCACTTGGCGATCGGCTCCAGGAATTCACGGCCGCCCAGGTAGGGACGCAGGACCGGGGGAACACGGACCGTGCCGTCGGCCTGCTGGTGGTTCTCCAGGATCGCGACGATCGTGCGCGGGACGGCGCACAGCGTGCCGTTCAGTGTGGACAGCGGTGCGGTCTTCTTGCCCTCGCGGTAGCGGATCGACAGCCGGCGCGCCTGGAAGCCGTCACAGTTCGAGGCGGAGGTCAGCTCGCGGTACTTGCCCTGGGTGGGGATCCAGGCCTCGCAGTCGAACTTGCGGGAGGCGGACGATCCCAGGTCGCCGGTGGCGACGTCGATCACCTGGAAGGGCAGCTCGAGGCTGGTCAGCCACTGCTTCTCCCACTCCAGGAGCCGCTGGTGCTCGGCCTCGGCCTCCTCCGGCGCGACGTACGAGAACATCTCGACCTTGTCGAACTGGTGGACGCGGAAGATGCCGCGGGTGTCCTTGCCGTACGTTCCGGCCTCGCGGCGGAAGCACGGGGAGAAGCCGGCGTAGCGCAGCGGCAGCTTGTCCGCGTCGATGATCTCGTCCATGTGGTACGCGGCGAGCGGGACCTCGGACGTGCCGACCAGGTAGTAGTCGTCCTTCTCCAGGTGGTACACGTTCTCCGCGGCCTGGCCGAGGAAGCCGGTGCCCTCCATGGCGCGCGGGCGGACCAGCGCCGGGGTGAGCATCGGGATGAAGCCGGCCTCGGTGGCCTGGGCGATGGCGGCGTTGACGAGTGCGAGCTCGAGCAGGGCGCCGACGCCGGTGAGGTAGTAGAAGCGCGAGCCCGACACCTTGGCGCCGCGCTCGACGTCGATGGCGCCGAGGGACTCGCCGAGCTCCAGGTGGTCCTTGGGCTCGAAGCCCTCGGCGGCGAAGTCGCGGATGGTGCCGTGGGTCTCGAGGACGGTGAAGTCCTCCTCGCCGCCGACGGGCACGTCGGTGTGGACGATGTTGCCGAGCTGGAGGAGCAGCTGCTTGGCGGCTTCGTCCGCCTCGTTCTGCTCGGCCTCGGCCGCCTTGACGTCCTGCTTGAGCTGGTCGGCCTTCTTCAGCAGCTCCGTGCGCTCCTCCGGAGAGGCCTTCGGGATGAGCTTGCCGAGCGACTTCTGCTCATTGCGCAGTTCGTCGAATCGCATACCGGAGGACCTGCGGCGCTCGTCTGCGGAGAGCAGGGCGTCGACGAGTGCGACGTCCTCTCCACGGGCGCGCTGCGAGGCGCGGACACGGTCAGGGTCTTCACGGAGCAGCCGGAGGTCAATCACCCCTCCAGGCTACCGGCCCGGGCTTCCGGGGATCACACCGATATCACGCTGCGTGTCACTATGTCCCAATTGCGGCGAATGGAAAACTCCCGGAAGGCGGCCGGAAGTGACCCCTCCCCGGAGGTCGATAAACCGGGTCCATTCCCCGAAAAGGGGCGTGGTGCGGGGTGCCCGGTCAGCCTCTGAGCAGGGTCGCAGGCCCTTCTTTGTCCACAGGAATTCCCCACCTGGGCGGCTTATCCACAGGCTGTGCGCCGCATCTGTGGACACAGGAATAGATCAATCCGGCCCTGAGGGCGGCCAGGCTCAATCAGGGTTCAAACCACCCTCACACACTCATTCGGGTGGGAATGACTCGCCCCAAAGAGTTGATCGGCGATGTACGGGTGACGCCGTTCACCTTCCGCTCCTCAGCGCGAAACCTGGGCCGCCCGACCGATTTGTCGACCTTGTCGTGCTGCACTGTCGACTTGTCCCCAGGCGTGACCCGCGCCTGTGGATAACTCTGTGGATAGTGGACAGAGCCCTACGGGCGGCCGTCGAGGCAGCGGGTCAGCCAGTCCGAGGCAGCCGTGAAGTCGCCGTCCGAGGTCCCCGGGCGGGCGGCGTGGACCTCACCCTGCGCGACACCGGCGCGCGGATACGAGCCGAGGAAGCGGATCTGCGGGCAGGTCCGCTTGAGGCCCATGAGGGCCTCGCCGACCCGGCGGTCGGAGATGTGCCCCTCGGCGTCGACGGCGAAGCAGTAGTTGCCGATGCCCTCACCCGTCGGGCGGGACTGGATCAGCATCAGGTTCACCCCGCGGACGGCGAACTCCTGGAGCAGCTCCAGCAGCGCACCGGGACGGTCGTCCCCCAGCCACAGCACCACGGAGGTCTTGTCGGCTCCGGTCGGCGCGGCCGGCCGGGCGGGCCGGCCGACGAGCACGAAGCGGGTCTCCGCGTTCTGCGCGTCGTGGATCTCCGTGACCAGGGGGACCAGTCCGTAGGTGGCGGCCGCGAACTCGCCGGCGAAGGCGGCGTCGAAGCGGCCCTCCTGGACCAGCCGGGCCCCGTCGGCGTTGGAGGCGGCCGACTCCCAGAGCGCGTCGGGGAGGTTCGACCGCAGCCAGTTGCGCACCTGCGGCTGGGCGACGGGGTGACCGGTGACGGTCTTGACGTCCGACAGCGCGGTCCCCGGCCGCACCAGCAGCGCGAACGCGATCGGCAGCAGCACCTCGCGGTAGATCATCAGGGGGACGCCGGAGGCCAGCTCGTCGAGGGTCGAGGTGACCCCGCCCTCCACGGAGTTCTCGATCGGCACGAGCGCCGCCGCGGCCTCCCCGTTGCGTACGGCGTCCAGTGCGGCCGGGACCGAGACCATCGGGACGAGCTCCCGGGTGGCGGCTTCGGGCAGCGTGCGGAGGGCGGCTTCGGTGAACGTGCCCTCGGGACCGAGATAGGTGAAGCGGGTGGCCGACATGCGATCAGCCTAGTGCCGGGCCCGGAGGGCCACAGAGCTGTTCATCCCTCGAGCAGCCGCTGCCCCACGTACTCCCCGGCGCGTGCGCCGGGGGGCACCGCGTACAGGCCGCTGGACTCGTGCCGGATGAACTCCGACAGGGCGTCGCCGCGGTCGAGCTTGCGCTGCACGGGCACGAAACCGCGCATCGGGTCGGCCTGCCAGCAGATGAAGAGGAGACCCGCGTCGGGGGCGCCGTCGGAAGCCGTTCCGTCGTGGAAGGAGAAGGGGCGCCGGAGCATGGCCGCCCCGCCGTTCTGCGCGGGAGCGGAGATCCGGGCATGGGCGTTCGAGGGGATGACGGGCTTGCCGTCCGCGCCCCTCGCGTCGAGCTTCATCGCGGTGGTCTCGCCGCCCCCGGTCAGCGGGGCGCCGGTGGCCTTCGTACGGCCGATGACCTGCTCCTGCTGGGTGAGTGACTGCTGGTCCCAGTGGTCGAGGAGCATGCGGATCCGGCGTACGACGGCGTACGAGCCCCCCACCATCCAGGCGTGCTCGGCGGGCACCGTGCCCTGCACGAAGATCCGCTTGTCGAAGTCGGCTTCGGCGGGCTTCGGATTGTTCGTCCCGTCCACCTGGCCCATGAGATTGCGGGCGGTCAGCGGGGTGGCGGTGGCGCCGGGAGACCGGTTGAAACCGTTCATCTGCCAGCGCAGGCGGGCGGCGTCCCCGGCGTCCTTCTGCAGGGCGCGCAGCGCGTGGAAGGCGACCAGCCCGTCGTCGGCGCCGATCTGGACCCACAGGTCGCCGTTGCTGCGCTGTGCGTCGAGCCGGTCGGAGGAGAAGTCCGGCAGCGGGTCGAGCGCGGCGGGCCGGCGGTCGGTCAGCCCGGTGCGCTCGAAGAAGGAGTGGCCGAAGCCGAAGGTGACGGTGAGGGAGGACGGTCCGGAGTCGAGGGCGATTCCGCTGTCGTTGGTCGGCGCGGTCTCGCCTGCCGTCAGCAGACGGGCGGTGTCGGACCAGCGGCGCATCAGGGCGGCGGCCTCGGTACGGCCGGCTCCGGGCACCAGGTCGAAGGCCAGGACGTGGCCCTTGGCCTGGAGGGGAGTGGTGATGCCGGCCTGGTGGTCCCCGTCGAAGGCGACCCGGGTGGCTCCGAGGGCGGCGGGGCCACCTGCCGCGCCGCCCGGACCGGCCGTCCCGGAGCCGGCGACCGAGGAGTGCACGAGGGCTCCGCCGGTGGCGCCGAGGGCGAGCCCGGCGGCGCCCGCGGCGCCGACGGTGCCCAGCAGGCGGCGCCGGGAGATCTCGACCTCGGGGCGGCCCGTGGTGCTCTCGGTGGACTCGCTGTTCTGGGTCACGCTGGTCAGCCGATCTTCACGTTCTTCTGCACGGTCGTCTGGTCGGTGTCGGAGGTACGGACGGTCACGTCGATCCGCCAGTCACCCGTCAGCGGCAGCTGGACGCCCGACGCGCTCCAGTGTCCGGGAGCGGCGAGCTCGGGGAGGACCGGCAGCGGGCCGATGTCCTTGGCCTCGAGGGTGAAGGAGACCTTGATCTCGGGCAGTTCGAACGGCTTGCCGTCGGGGGTCTCGGCCCACACGTGGAGGGTGTTGGCCCCGACGCGGCCCGGGTCCAGCTGGACCTTGACCGATCCCTTGCCGTTCTGGCCGCCGGTGTCGAAGGGCAGCGTGATCTTCACCGCGCGGTCGGGAACGGCGGCGGAGCGGGAACCGCTGCCGGTCTCCAGCTCCGCGGCGCGGCCGGGCTCGGTGCTGGTGAGGATGGTGGTGACCGCCAGCAGCACCACGGCGACGGCCGTCTCGGCGAGTACGGACCGGCGTAGGCCCACGCGCTGCGGGTCGGCGTCGCGTGCCTGCTTCTCCCGCGCGCTGCGCCGGGCGACTCCCTGGCGGGCGAGCTGGGCGGCGCGCTCGGGGTCGGCGGTCGATGTTTCACGTGAAACAGCGCTCGCAGCGCCGGCCGCGGTCGTGGTCGTGGTCGTAGCTGTGGATGTGGCCGTAGCCGTGGATGTGGCCGAGGTCTTCGCCGTCGCCGGGGCCTTCGTCGTGACCGGCTCCCCGACCGCGGCCGCCCCACCGAGCCGCGCGGTCCACTTCCGTGAGACGGAGGCGATGGCGACCAGGACGGCGACCAGGCCGAGCTTGACGAGCAGGAGCCGTCCGTAGTCCGTCCCGGTGAGGGCGGACCAGCTGCCGACCTGGCGCCAGGACTGGTAGACGCCGGTGGCGGCGAGCGTGATGACGCTGACGAAGGCGACGGTGGAGAAGCGCCGGATGGCCTCGCGCTCGAGCCCGGGAACCTTGTGCAGGGCGACGAGCAGCGCCGTGAGTCCGCCCAGCCAGGTCGCGACGGCCAGCAGGTGCAGGATGTCGACGGGCATGGCGAGGCCGGGCTGGACGCCGGTGGAGGCGTGCTCGGACAGCGCCCAGGTGGCGGCGATGCCGGCGGCGACGACCGTCCCGCCGATGGCGAGGCCGAACAGGAGGTCGCTCTCCTCCCTGGCGTCGTCCCTCGTGGCGTCCAGGGCATCGGCGGAGTCCTTGGCGTCGGCGGAGTCCTTGGCGTCGGCGGGGCCCCCGGCGCCGGCGGAGTCCTCGGCGGCTTCCGTGCCCCCGCCGCCCCGGTGGCGCCGGGCGTACGAGCCGAACAGGACGGTGATGAACAGCGCGGCCGCGCCGAGGAGCAGCAGCCGCGAGACCAGCGAGGCGCCGGACTTCGTCTCCAGCACCGTCCTCAGCCCGGCGAGGTCGAAGGCGTCGGAGAAGTTCCCGGATCCCGTGTACGGGTTGCGGAGCAGCAGCATCGCGAGGGTGGCCACGGTGAGCGTGACCCAGGCCCGGACGACCAGCTTCTGCATCGGCCGCTCGGCGGCGCCCCGGCGCCAGCACAGCAGGATGAAGGCGGCGGCGCCGGCCAGGACGGCGAACCCGGCGTAGGCGGCGTAGCGCGCGATGTCGTAGGCGAGGGCCACGGGCCCGTCGCCCGCGGTCTGCTCGGGCAACGAGACCGCGGTCTCGGAGGGGGCTCCGACGGAGAAGGTGAAGGCACCGGCGACCGGGTGGCTGTCGGCGGATATGGCCTGCCAGGCGACCGTGTAGGTGCCGTCCGGCAGTCCGGGGCGCAGGGCGGTGCCGTAGCGGATGGTGTTCCCGCTGCAGAGGTCGCGCAGTTCACCGGTGTCGACGCGCTTGCCCTGCGGGTCCAGGACGCGGATGGAGTCGCCGTTCATGGCGACCCCTTCCGAGAACGAGAGGGTGACCTGGGCGGGCGCCGTGGCGACCACCGCCCCGTCCTTGGGGTCGCTCGCGGTCAGTGCGGCGTGCGCCGTGGCCGGGGCGGCCGCGGTGAACAAGGCTGCCAGCAGGGCTGCGAGGACCAGCGTGAGCCGCGGCAGGAGTGCCGTGGCGCGCACGCGGGCCGCGGATGGGGCGGGGGCGGTGGCCGTCATGGCGTGATCAGTCCCTCGGTCCGTCAGTGATCGTTGGAGTTCGGTGCCTGGTACGTACGCTCCTTGACGTCCAGCTCGACCGTGACGGGGCCGGACTTCTCGAAGCGCAGCTCGACGGTGACCTTGTCGCCGACCTTGGGGGTGCTCTTCAGGCCCATGAACATGACGTGGTTGCCGCCGCGTTCCAGCTTCAGCTCGCCCTTCGCGGGCACGTCCATGGACTGAACCTGCTGCATCTTCTGGTCCTTGGTCTCGTGGATCTGGAGATCGTCGGAGAGCGGGCTCGTGACGCCGGTCAGCTTGTCGGCGGTCTTGGAGCCGTTCTTGATGACCATGAACGCGCCGGCCATCTTGTCGTTGACGGGCTCGGGCATGTAGCCGCCGCTGACCGTCAGCTCCGGCCTGCCCGCGGAGTCGGCGGATGCGGCGCCGGCACCGGAGCCGCCGGCCGCGTCCTTGTCGTCCGAGGAGCAGGCGGATATGCCGAGCACGGCCGTCAGGGAGAGGGCGACGGCGAGGGTGCGGGTGGTGCGGGTGTTCACGGGTTCTCTCCCTTGACGATCTTCGGCAGGTCCTTGGTGTAGTCGTCGACGGTGGCGCTCTCCCCGTAGAGGAGGTACCCCTCGTCGTTCTTGGGCGAGAACGCGATGACCTGGGCGCCGTGCATGGAGACGACGTTGCCGTTGGCGTCCGTCGTGGCGGCCTCGATACCGACGCCGAGCGTGCGTGCGGCGGCCTGGATGGTGGCGAAGTCCCCGGACAGCCCGACGAACGCCGGGTCCTGGCCCTTGAGCCACGAGCCGAGGGCGGCGGGAGTGTCCCGGTCCGGGTCGGTGGTGACGAAGACGACCTGGAGCTTGTCCCGGTCGGCCTGGGGGAGCGCCTTCTTGGCGACGGCGATGTTGCTCATCGTCAGGGGGCACACGTCGGGGCAGTTGGTGTAGCCGAAGTAGATGAGCGTCGGCTTGCCCTGGGTCTGCTCGCGCAGGTTCCACGGCTTGCCGGTGGTGTCCGTGAGGACGAGGTCCGGCTTTTCGAAGGGGCGGTCGAGCACGGTCGCGGAGCCGGCCTTGGCCAGCCCTCCGCTGATCTGGGTGACCTTGCCGGGCTTGGCGGGCTCGTTACCGCAGGCGGTGAGGGCGAGGGCGGCCGCCGCCACGAGGGCGGCGACCGTCACACGTGTGGTGCGCATGGGAATGTCCCTGGGATCGGGGGTGGTACGGGTGGATCGGCGCTCCGGCCGCGCCGGTGGGCGGGCCGGACGCGCGGGACCGGAAGGTCAGGAGGTGCGGCGGCGCGAGGCGACGCCGAAGGCCACGCCTCCGAGGCCGATCACGATGCCGGCGATGCCGAGGGCGCGCGCGGTCGTGTCGGAGCCGCTCTTGGCGGCCTCGGTGTGGCCGTCCTTGTGGTCGGCGGCGCCGTTCTTGTCGCCGTCCGCCTTCGTGGCGTCGTCGTGGTGGTCGCCCGCCGCCGGGGCGGCCGTCAGCTTCAGGACGGGCGCCGGGTTCGCCGGTTCGGCGGCGCCTTCCTTGGCCTCTTCGATCCAGCGGACGACCTCGCCGTTGTCGTAGGTCTGGATCGCCTTGAAGACCATCGTGTCGGCGTTGTCGGGCAGCTTGCCGAGGGACAGCGGGAACTGCTGGAACTTGCCGGCCTCGATCTTGCCGCCCGACCAGGTCACCTTGGTGACGGCCTCGTTGATCTGCTTGCCGTGCACGGTGAGCGGCTTGTCGAGCTTGCCCTTCTCCACCGTCACGGTCCAGCCGGGAACGTCCTGCGGCATGACGGAGGACAGCGGCTGGTCGGCGGGGAAGGTGACCTCGAGCTGGGTGGTGGAGGCGTTGTCGCGCTCGTTGGGGACCTTGAAGTTGATCGTGGCGTAGCCGCCCTTGACGGCTTCGCCGGGCTGCACGCCGACGTGGGCGAAGGCGGTCCCGGAGAAGACGAGGACGGTACCGGCGGCGAGGGCGGCGGCGAAGGAGACGCGAGAGGTCTTCATGGCAGAAACACTCCACGGAAGCTGTGGTGACGGTGGCTCCGCGCGCGGCGCGCGCGGAGTGCACGGCACCGGTGCTCCCGGCGTGTGGGCCGGGGAGGAGGGGTGCCGCGTCAGGCTGCGAGGGCGAGCGCCGCGGGCGGCCCGCGCCTGATCACCGCGTGCTGGAGTGCGTCCCGGCCGGTGGGGACGCCGGGGCCGGCGGCGGGCCGGGCCGCGCGGGGGGTACGGGACGGCGCGGCGGCGAGCCCGGCGCCGAGGGCCCGTACGTAGGCCAGCGCGGCGCGCAGCGGGCGTACGGGGTCGGCTTCGGTGGAGAGCCGGGACAGTTCGACGAGCCGGAACAGCGCGGCGTCGCCGCGGCCCAGCAGCCAGCCGGCGGCGAGCGCGGCCAGCAGATGGCCGATCAGCATGGCCGGGCTGAACAGGCCGACCAGGCCGTTGGCCGGTTCTACGAGGCCCTGCCCCATGTGGGCGTGCCCCAGCTGGCCCATGGCCGGCTGCCCCGTCGCCAACTGCCCCTGTGCCTCGGCCTGCGCGGCCAGGGCGACCGGGTCCAGTCCGGCGCTCTCCAGGATCCGCCGGGCGTCGGCCGGGGCCAGCGGGACGGAGTTGCCCCCGCACACCAGCTGGGCGGCGAGAGCCGCGAGCGAGGTGTCGGCGGCGGAAGCGCCGCCCGCCGGGAGCGTGGCGCCGTGCTGGCCGAGGGCGAACAGCGAGTGCAGCGCGAGCTGTCCGCAGGCCAGTCCGGCGGCGATGCCGGGGAGCCCGTGACGGTGTCCGGCGAGCGGGGCGGCGACCGCGAAGACGACGACGAAACCCGCGCAGAGGGACCACCAGGGCACCGTGGCGCAGGAGGCCAGTGCGTGCCCGCCCGCGGACAGCACGACACAGACCGCGGTGAACACCGCGGTCCGGATCAGCCTGAGGCCGGGTCCGGCCTGCGTCGCGTGGGGGGCAGTCATGGCCGGGCCATCATCGCACTGGGCTTAGGCGCTCCCTACGGCAGGTGCGCATGATGCCTTGCGTTCCCGCGCACGGGGGCCGTGGCCGGGGCGCCGGGCGGCCGCCCGCGCGGGAGTTCGCACCGGCAGGGTCATCAGGGTCCATATCGCCGCAAACGCCTCCGCATACACCGGAGG
Organism: Streptomyces sp. NPDC006544; assembly: GCF_040611715.1. Taxonomy (NCBI): domain Bacteria; kingdom Bacillati; phylum Actinomycetota; class Actinomycetes; order Kitasatosporales; family Streptomycetaceae; genus Streptomyces; species Streptomyces sp. NPDC006544. The sequence goes on from NZ_JBEXOV010000017.1 coordinate 78,101, forward strand.
CCGGGAGCGCCGCATCGGCCGAACGAGGGCTCTGTGGGCCTTTGGGCGCTTACACCCCGTCGCGGGAGGCAATACGTAACCGTATGAGCATCTGGTGGTCTCTCCACTTGAGGCGCGAAGCAGCGAGCGTGCCCCTTGCCAGACGGCTGCTGTTGGGGACGATGGAGACCGCGGGGGTGGATCCGGACATCTCCTTCGATCTCGCGGTGGCGCTGAGCGAGGCCTGCGCGAACGCCGTGGAACACGGCGGCCGCACGGTCGCGCCGCTCGGCCGCGACGCGCAGGACGCCGGGGCGTACCACGTCACGGCCTATCTGGACGGGGACCGTTGCCGCATCGAGGTCAGCGATTCGGGTCCCGGGTTCCCGGCCGCGACGGTGGCGCGCCGCAGACCCTCCCTGGCCGAGAGCGGCCGGGGCCTGCACCTGATCGCCGAGCTCTCCGACCACGTCCGCCTCCGCAACCGGCCGGGCCGCGGAGCCGTGGTGAGTTTCGACAAGATGCTGAAGTGGCGGGACGACTCGCTGCTGAAGGCGTCGTAGGCGCACCGACGGGTGCGTGGACGCACCGACGTGCGGGTGAACGCGCCCGTGCTCAGCTGGACGTGAACGCGCCGATGGGCGGGACCCGCACAGGGTCCCGCCCATCGGCATGCCCGCGCCGGGCGCCGGGCGAACGGCGTCAGCTCTTGAGCCGCGCCATCCACGCCTCGACGTCGTCGGAGGTGCGGGGCAGACCGGCCGACAGGTTCCGGTTGCCGTCCTCGGTGACGAGGATGTCGTCCTCGATCCGTACGCCGATGCCGCGGTACTCCTCCGGCACCGTCAGGTCGTCGGCCTGGAAGTAGAGGCCCGGCTCGACGGTCAGGCACATGCCCGGCTCCAGAGTGCCGTCCACGTACGCCTCGGTGCGCGCGGCGGCGCAGTCGTGGACGTCCATGCCGAGCATGTGGCCGGTGCCGTGGAGGGTCCAGCGGCGCTGCAGGCCGAGCTCGACGACCCGCTCGACCGGGCCCTCCAGCAGGCCCCACTCGACGAGCTTCTCGGCGAGCACGTACTGCGAGGCGTCGTGGAAGTCGCGGAACTTCGCGCCCGGCTTGACGGCGGCGATCCCGGCCTCCTGAGAGGCGTGGACCGCGTCGTAGATCTTGCGCTGGATGTCGGTGTACGTGCCGCTGATGGGCAGCGTGCGCGTGACGTCCGCGGTGTAGAGGGTGTGGGTCTCCACGCCGGCGTCGAGCAGCAGCAGGTCGCCGGAGCGGACGTCGCCGTCGTTGCGCACCCAGTGCAGGGTGGTGGCGTGCGGGCCGGCGGCGCAGATGGAGCCGTAGCCGACGTCGTTGCCCTCGACGCGGGCGCGCAGGAAGAAGGTGCCCTCGATGTAGCGCTCGGAGGTGGCCTCGGCCTTGTCGAGCACCTTCACGACGTCCTCGAAACCGCGGACGGTCGAGTCGACGGCCTTCTGCAGCTCGCCGATCTCGAACTCGTCCTTCACGACGCGGGCCTCGGAGAGGTAGACGCGCAGCTCCGCGTCGCGCTCCTTGGTGACCTTGTCGGTCAGGGCCGCCTCGATGACGGTGTCGTGGCCGCGCAGGACGCGGACCGGGCCCTCGGCCTCGGCCAGCTCCTCGGCGAGCTCGCGCACGTCCTTGGCGGGCAGACCCAGCAGCTGCTCTGCCTCGGTGAGGGAATGGCGGCGTCCGACCCACAGCTCGCCGTTGCCGGAGAGCCAGAACTCGCCGTTCTCGCGGTTGGAGCGGGGCAGCAGGTAGATGCTGGCCGTGTGGCCGGTCTCCCCGGTGGGCTCCAGGACGAGCACGCCGTTCTCGGTCTGGTCACCGGTGAGGTACGCGTACTCCGTGGAGGCGCGGAAGGCGTACTCGCAGTCGTTCGCGCGGGTCTTCAGCCGGCCGGCGGGAACGACCAGGCGCTCGCCGGGGAAGCGCGCGGACAGCGCGGCGCGGCGGGCGGCGGTGTGCGCGGCCTGGGCGATCGGCTGCAGGCCGTGCAGCTCGGTGTCGGCCCAGCCGGTGCGCATGCTCTCCGCGAGTTCCTCGCTGACGCCCGGGTACAGCCCGTTCTTGCGCTGCTTGTGCTTCTTCTTGGGCTGCTCTTCTTCCGGGGTCTCCGGGGTGAGCTCGTCAGCCACGTCTTCTCCTCAGTACGACGGACACGGACCGGGTACGGACCTCAGCCATCGTATGTGTGAGCGGAAGCAGTGCGGCGAGCCATGTGACAAACAAGTCAAAACGGACCGCGCTCGGGCAGGAGACCGGACCGGCGCGCGGAACCGGATCGGAGGCCGGGGCCGGGCCGGAAGCCGGGACCGTGCCCCCCGAATCCGAAGCCGGAACCCGCCCGGGCGGCTCGCCGTCCGGAGGTCCGGTCCGCCGGTCCGGTCCGGTCGGACCGGGTCCGGCCCGCTCAGTCGAAGCGGGCCGCGAGCAGCACGATGTCCTCCGCCGCGTCCCCCGCCGAGGCGCCGCCGCGGGCCTCCCCCTCCGGCAGTACCGTCCGCAGGATGTGGTCGCAGACCGCGGCCGGGTCCTCGCGGGCGCCGCGGGGGACCCCCGCTGCCGCGGCGTGCAGCCGCGCGTACGCCCGGTCCATCGGATCGCCCGTACGCCGCAGCAGCCCGTCCGTGTACAGCAGCACCGTTTCTCCCGGCGCGGGCTCGATCTCCACGCTCGGCGCCTCCCAGCAGGACAGCATCCCGAGCGGTGCGGAGAGCGTGGTCTCCACGTACTCGGTGCGCCGTTCGCCGATCAGCAGCGGCGGGGCGTGCCCCGCCCCGGCCAGGATGATTTTGTGTCGCCGACTGCCCGACGGGGTGGTCCCGGCGGGCTCGCAGTACGCGAAGAGCGCGGTCGCCGAGCGCGCGGGCTCGGTGAGGCGCAGCAGCAGCTCCAGGTCGGACAGGACGGCGACGGGGTCCTCGCCCTCCATGACGGCGTACGCGCGCAGCGAGGCCCGCAACCGTCCCATCGCGGCGACGGCGCTCGGGCCGCAGCCCGTGACCGAGCCGACGGACAGCCCGAGGGCGCCCTCGGGCAGCGGCAGCGCGTCGTACCAGTCCCCGCCGCCGCGTGGACCGGTGAGGTGCCGGGCGGCGAGCTGGACCCCGGGGATCCGGGGGAGCCGGCTGGGGAGCAGCTCCCCGGCGATGGTGGCCAGGTCCGCGCGGGAGCGCTCCACCCCCACCAGCCGGGCCACGTGCTCGGAGGCGTGCCGCACGTACAGGCCGACCAGGTCGCGCTGGCGGTCGCTGGGCTCGGCCTGCTCGTCGTAGAGCCAGACGGCCGCGCCGAGCCGGCCCGTGGCCTCGGCGGCCAGCGGCAGCGAGTAGCTGGCGGCGTAGCCCAGGCGCGCGGCCACCTCGCGGTGCCGCGGGTCGACGGGTGCGGCCTGGCCGGCGCCGCCGGGCGCCGGGACGAGGCCGGGTTCGGGGAGCACTTCGGAGCCGCCGTGGGCGTCGGGCAGTCCGTCGAGGATGCGTCCGTACGAGGTGGAGCCGCGCGGCACCGTCTCGATGTGGCCGAGGTCGGCGCGGCTGAGCCCCAGACCGATGGTGGTGGTGGGCCCGAGGCCGTCAGAGGGCTCCAGGGCGAGCAGTCCGCGTCGGGCGCCGACGAGTGCGGCTCCGGCGCGCAGGAACTCCTGGAGGGAGGAGCTCAGGTCACGGGCGCGGGCGATCCGCTCGGTGAGCTCGTGGAGGGTGGTGAGATCGGAGACCATGCCCGCCAGGCGGTCCTGGATGACCGTGCTCGCGGCGGGGGCCGGCGCCGGAGCGTGGGCCGTGCGCGCGGGCACGGACGGGGGAGTGGAGGTCGATGGGGGCGCCACAGTGTGCGGGGACGCTGTAACTGCTGGATCGATTCCAGCCACTTTCGGCAAATGCGGGGCGCTCATGGCGTCCGCCTTTCCAGCTGGTGCGATTCGCCATTTAGCATCGCAAACCCCCAGATCATGCTGCGTCGCCTTCTATGAATCCACATCTACACGCACACGAGGAGCGATGTCCAGCATTGCCCAGGTGGGAATCCTGGTGTCCGTGAGACGACAACCTACGGTCCGGTCGAGGCTGGAACTTGGCCGGAAAACGGGGGAAGCTGGCGGTTTTTGCGGTCGACTGGGCGGGTCCGCAGGCCGGTCAGGGTACGTAATCGGTGGTGTACGGGGACAGTTGGTGTTGCCCGGCACTCGCCGGGAACCGCTCGGCGCGGCCCGTCGTCCCCATGGACGACAGCGCTTCCGGTGTGGGCACGGGGCCGCGTTCCTCCCCCTGCCGGACGTTTCACGGACCGGTAAGAAAACTGCACGAACCGTGTGAACCTGCTTCTGGCGGACAGTGACGCGAAACGTGTACGTGTGGTGAGACACCGCCTACATGGTGTGATGTGGCCCTCGACGTTCAACGGAAAGGAACGAGCGCTCATGCGCGAGATCCTCGGAAGGCGTCTCCAGCGGCTCCGCAATCGCTTGCGATCCATGCGCCCCGCCCCGCCGCAGGGCGACCCTTCGGACCACCTCGAGGCGGCGCTCGCCTGCGCCACCCGGTGGCAGTGGCCCGTGCTGCCCGGCATCGGGCGCTCCGGCGCCGACGACTCGAGGTGCGCCTGCCCCGACCCCGACTGCGTCGTACCCGGCGCGCATCCCTTCGATCCCGGACTGCTCGCCGCCACCACCGACCCCCGGATGGTGGCCTGGTGGTGGGGCAACAGGGCCGGCGCCTCGGTCCTCCTGGCCACCGGCGGCGCCGCTCCCTGCGCGGTGAGCCTCCCCGCCGCCGCGGCCGCGCGTGCCGTCGTACGGCTGGACGCGCAGGGCATGCGGCTCGGGCCGGTCGTGGCCACGCCCACGCGGTGGTCACTGCTGGTGGCGCCGTACTCGCTGGAGCGGCTGGGCGAACTCCTCTACGCCAAGGACCACGTGCCCTCCTCGCTGCGCTTCCACGGCGAGGGCGGCTACCTGCTGCTGCCGCCCTCCACCGCGACCGGCGGCGGGCAAGTCCGCTGGGAGCGCGAGCCCGCCGGGGCCGGCGGCGCTCCGGGGGAAGCCGGAGACCTCTGGCTTCCGGAGGTGGAGGCGGTCGTGGACGCGCTGGTCGAGGCGAGCAGCGGAGCGCCGGGCGGCGGCAGCCGACTGGCGTACTGACGCCCGTCGGCCGATGCCCGAACGGGGCGTACGGGCCGTCGCGGATCACTCGTACGGGTGCCAGTGGAACGAGTTTCCAAGGGAATTGGGCGCGGGGATCTCCGCGCCCCATTCCCGCATCGCTATCTTCGGCGAATGAATCTCCGCCTGATCGGTATCGGCGCCGGTGTGTTGATCATCTTGTCTCTTCCACTCGCGGGAGCGATCGCCGGGCCGGATTTCGCCGGTCAGAGTGACGGAAAAGGCGGCGGGCTGCTCTCCACCTTGGGTCTCGGTGACTCTTCCGATTCCGGCGGGAGTTCGCCGTCCGGCCGTTCCGGTACGCCGGCCGTCGGTGCGGACCGGTCGCCCGCCCGGCCGGGCCCGCCCGAGCAGCCGCGTACCGACGCGCACTGCGGACCCGAACTGTCCTCCCCGCAGGGCCTGGAGGCGCAGACGTGCGTACTGACCGGCGAGGGCCGGACCTGGGGGCGCAGCTACTACCGCAACACCAGCGGGCGCGCGCTGGACGCGGTGCTCACGCTGATGGGGCCGGCGGGGCGGACGGTGCAGATCCGTTGCGCGGTCGGCGCGGGCGACGAGCCGGGTCTGTGCGAAACGCCGAGGGATCCATCGGCGGGGGCGCCGAACGACTACTCGGCTGTTGCGGAATTTGCAGTTCCGGATGCGGAAGGGGCTCTGCTTCTCAGGTCCGGGAGCAACTCACCGGCGCCGAGTGACGGTTGAACGTCACCGGAAAATCAAGGGCCCGGTCGCTGGCGACGGGGGATGCACCAGCGACCGGGCTACAAGAACGGTAACAAGAGATCGCCTGTTCGCAAATTCGATCTCTGATATTCAGACACCGATTTGCAGGCGATTAGCGGGAGTTGTGACTCCGGTCACCGGTCCCGGGTGAGCCGTGGCCGTTGGCCGCGGGGACCCGGGACCGGGCCCTCGCGGCCAATCGGCCGAAGGCCGGCCGAGGTTCAGCTGAGGGTCACCTGACGGTTGGTGAGACCGCCGCGGGCCCGGCGCTCCTCCGTGGTGAGCGGCGCGTCCGTGGACAGCGCGGCGGCCAGCCGCTCGGCGAGCTCGGCGGCGGGCTTCTCCACGTCGTCCGCCGAGACACCGGTGGGCAGGTCCCAGACGGGGACCATCAGGCCGTGCGCGCGGAAGGAGCCGACGAGCTTGGTGCCCTCGCCCAGCGAGGACGTGCCGGCCGCGTGCAGGCGCGCGAGCGCGTCGAGCAGCTTCTCCTCGGGCTCGGGCATGACCCAGCGCAGGTGGTTCTTGTCCGGGGTCTCGCACCAGTAGGCGGCGTCGACGCCGGTCAGCTTGACGGTCGGGATGGCGGCCGCGTTGGCGCGCTCCAAGGATGCGGCCACCTCGGGGGAGGCGCTCTGGGCGCTGTCCGCGTCGGCGATCCAGAATTCGAAGCCGCTGTGGACAACCGGCTCGAAAACGCCGTCGGCCGCCAGGAGGTCCTGAAGGCGCGGACCCTCGGCCGGAACCCGGCGGGCCGAGACGATGGTGCCCGGCTCGGCGGCGAGCGCGCGCTCCAGGGTGTCGGCCATGTCCCGGGCGAGATCGCCGGTGGTCGAGTCGTTCTGCAGGCCGAGCAGGACGGAGCCGTCCTCGCGGCGCAGGGCCGGCGAGGCCATGGGAAGTACGGTCACCAGCGTGACGGACGGGACCCCCTCGGGCAGGCCGTCCTTGAGGGTGAGCGGGACGGTGGCGGCGGGGACGAGCTCGCGCAGCGCCACCCAGTCGCACTCGCCGGGCAGGCCCTCGAACGGGCGGGCCACGTGCTCGGTGACGGCGTGCGCGGCTGCTGCGCCGTGGCAGGCCTTGTAACGGCGCCCGGATCCGCAGGGGCAGGGCTCGCGAGCGCCCACCACCGGGATCTCCCCGTTGTTGAGCTGCGGCTTTGCGGTCTTCGCGGCGGGGCGCTTCTTGGCCATCGTGGGTGTCTCCCGGTTGCGGCGGTACGGCGTCGGTCTGGGCGCGAGCCTAGCCGTTCGTACCGCCACAGCCGGTGGGGTGCGGCCGGGAGCACGGTCGGCGTGCACTCCCGGACGGCCGCCATCTGCCTTCTCGGAGACCGGTAATGAGCGATCAGGGATCCAGATCGTCGAAGGCCGTACCGAAGTCGATCGCCGGGGGCGCAACGCGCGTAGCGAAATCTTCGTGCCGGGCCCCACAGGCGACGATCACCCACACGGTGATCTCACCCGCCGCTCCGTCCCGGACACCCCAGTCCTGGGCCAGGGCGCTGATGATGTTCAGCCCCCGGCCGCCCCGTGCGGTGACCGAAGGCGTGGCCGGGACCGGGCGGGTGGGTCCGCCTCCGTCCGTGACCTCGACCGTCAGCCGTCCCGCCTTGTCGACGCGCCACGAAGCGCGTATCTCGCCGTCACCGACTTCCCGTGATCCCAGCGGTCTGCCGTGCCGGCAGGCATTGCTGAGCAGTTCGGAAAGGATCAGTACTGCGTCGTCCACGACCGATTCGGACACCCCGTAAACGCGCAGTTGCTCGCGCATCCGGTGCCTCGCCTCGCCCACGCCAGCAGGACCATGGCGTACGTCCATGCACGACGACGTGGGCACTTCTTGTGCCACCATCAACGCCACCCCCGGAACCTCCTTAGCCCCACGCATGGTCTGGATGCCCCAATGGCCTGGACCGGAAACCGCCGGAGCGTGACCCTCTGACGCATTCGTCACGACCGGATGCGGAGCGGATGCGCCGGTGCACACCCCGTCACGGAAGCGCCGCATGTGACGGGTGTGCAAATGGGGACGTCAGCGCCCTAGTTGTGACAGAACCTGTCGGGGTCTGTTCGTGATGATCGCTTCCACACCCAGATCAGCGCAGAGCTGAACATCTTCCGGATCGTTCACGGTCCATACATGCACGGAGTGGCCCGCGGCCTGAAGTTTGCGGATGAAGCCCGGATGGCCGCGTACGATCCGCATGCCCGGACCCGCGATCCGTACGCCTGCCGGCAGCCGGCCGTCCCGCATCCGGGGCGAGATGAACTGCATGAGGTACACGGTCGGGATCGTCGGCGCCGCCGCCCGCACCCGGTGCAGGGAGCGTGCGGAGAAGCTCATGACCCGGATCGGGTGCGGGCCCTCGGCGGGCGGGGCGTCCAGGCCGAAGCGCTTGAGGAGGAAGATCAGGCGTTCCTCCACCTGTCCGGCCCAGCGGGTCGGATGCTTCGTCTCGATCGCCAGCTGCACGGGGCGCCCGGCGTCGGCGACCAGTTCCAGCAGCCGCTCCAGCGTGAGCACGGAGGTGCGCTCGGGGTCGGCGTCCCAGTCGGGGGACTCCTCGCGGTCCTTCCACGAGCCGAAGTCGAGTGCGGCGAGGTCGGCGAGCTCCAGGGCCGAGACCGCCCCACGGCCGTTGGAGGTCCGGTTGACCCGGCGGTCGTGGACCAGGACGAGATGGCCGTCGGCCGTCAGCCGGATGTCGCACTCGAGGGCGTCCGCCCCGTACTCGATGGCCCTGCGGTAGGCGGCCAGGGTGTGCTCGGGGGCATCCTCCGAGGCGCCGCGGTGGGCGACGACCTGGATGGGGCGCGGCGTTGCGTGGGTCACCGGGTCATGGTGCCACCGAGCGGGCATCCGATGTCGGGGCGGCCTCGGTGGACGCTTCTGCGGATGCGCCGGATATGTCGGAGATAAAGGATGGGGGAGACTCACAGGTCCGGCTTACAGTGCTCTGACGGGTCATGGGAAAGGCTTTGCCCAGGAACTTGTACGGCACGTCGAACGTTCAGTCGGACCGATATCGCCAGATTTTTTGAAGCCGTGTGTGACGAGGAGAGAGCGCTGTGAGCACCGAGAACGAGGGCACCGCGGCCCCGACACCCCCCGCGGCCCCGTCCGCACCCCCGGTGGCCGCGCCAGCCGACGCCGCGCCCGCCGCCGCGCCCGTGGAACCGCCGACGCCCGCGCCGGGTGGCGAGCCGACCCAGCAGCTCCCCCACACCTCTGCCGGGCAGCCCCCGGCCGCCCAGCCCATGGCTTCGGCTCCGGCCTCGGCTCCGGCTCCCGCGCCGGCGTACACCGAGAGCCCCGTCCCGCCGGTCACCCCGGCGTACGCCGAGAACCCCGCTTCCGCTCCGCCGCAGGCGACCGGAGCCGAGGGCTGGCCCCCGCCCCCGCCCGCGGCCCCCGCGTACGGGACCGGCGGCGGCCACGGCGGCGGCGCCTGGGGCGTGCCCCTGACCGCTGACGGGGCTCCGCAGCCCAAGCGCAAGGGCAAGGGCGGCCTGGTCGCCGGTGTCCTCGCGGCGGCCCTCCTCGCGGGCGGCGTGGGCGGCGGCGTCGGCTACTGGGCCGCCGACCGGAGCAGCAACGGCTCCGGCTCGACCACGGTCAGCGCCGCGAACACCCCCAAGGACCTCAAGCGGGACTCCGGCTCCGTCGCGGGACTGGCCGCGGGCGCCCTGCCCAGCGTCGTCACCATCGAGGCCTCGGCCGGCGACGGCGACGGCGGCACCGGCACCGGCTTCGTCTACGACGAGCAGGGCCACATCCTCACCAACAACCACGTGGTGGCCTCCGCCGCGAACGGCGGCAAGCTCAGCGCGACGTTCTCGGACGGCAAGAAGTACGAGGCCGAGGTCGTGGGCCGCGCCCAGGGCTACGACGTGGCCGTCATCAAGCTGAAGAACCCGCCGTCGGGCCTCAAGCCGCTGCCGCTGGGCGACTCGGACAAGGTCGCCGTCGGCGACTCGACCATCGCGATCGGCGCTCCGTTCGGCCTGTCCAACACGGTCACCACCGGCATCGTCAGCGCCAAGCACCGCCCCGTCGCCTCCGGTGACGGATCCGGCGGCAAGAACTCGTACATGAGCGCCCTCCAGACGGACGCGTCGATCAACCCGGGCAACTCCGGCGGCCCGCTGCTCGACGGCCGCGGCGCGGTCATCGGCATCAACTCGGCGATCCAGTCCGCCGGCAACGGCGGCTTCGGAGGCGGCCAGGCCGGCTCCATCGGCCTCGGTTTCGCCATCCCGATCAACCAGGCGAGGAACGTGGCCGACTCCCTGATCAAGACGGGCAAGCCGGTCTACCCGGTGATCAAGGTGTCCGTGGACCTCGCGGCCAAGACCGAGGGCGCCAAGATCTCCGAGAGCGGCGCCTCGGCCAACGACCTGGTCGACCCGAACGGCCCGGCCGGCAAAGCGGGTCTGAAGCCCGGCGACATCATCACCCAGCTCGGCGACAAGCCCATCGACAGCGGCCCGACGCTGATCAGCGAGATCTGGACCTACAAGCCGGGCGAGACGGTGAAGCTGACCTACCTGCGCGGCGGTAAGCCGACGACGGTGGACATCACGCTCGGCTCCCAGGTCGGCGACAAGTAGCCGGCTCGACTGGCTTGATGGCGAGGGGCCGCAGGCGGGATTCCGCCTGCGGCCCCTCCCAACATCTGCTTATGCTTCGAAGGTGTTCGACTCGCGGCACATACGGACGTTCCACGAGGTGGTCGCCTCCGGGTCCTACTCGGCCGCCGCCCGTGTCCTCGGGTACACCCAGCCCGCGATCACCCAGCAGATGAAGGCGCTCGAACGCGCCGTCGGGACCCCGCTGTTCACCCGCGTCGGCCGCCGCATGCAGCTCACCGAGGCCGGTGAGTCCATGGTCCGGCACGCCGAGTCCATCCTCGGCAGCCTCTCCGCAGCCGAGGCCCAGCTGAAGGCCTACGCCCGTCTGCGCACCGGCCGCGTGCGGCTCTGCGGCTTCCCCAGCGCCAACGCCACCCTCGTCCCGGAAGCCCTGAGCTGCCTGGCCAAGGACCACCCCGGCATCCAGGTCGAGCTGCTGGAGGGCGAGCCCCCGGACTCCCTGCGCAGGCTGGAGCGCGGTGAGTGCGACATCACCCTGGCCTTCACCTATCCCGGCCTCCACGAGGAGATCCCGGAGGAGGTGGCCGAGGTCAAGCTGCTGGAGGACCAGCTGACGGTGCTGCTGCCGACCGGGCACCCGCTGGCCCGGCGGCGGGCCGTCCACCTCGCCGACCTCGCCGAGGAGCGGTGGATCGCCGGCTGCCCGCGCTGCCGGGCGAACCTGCTGCACGAATGCGCGGAGCTGGGCTTCGTCCCCGACATCCGGTTCGCCACGGATGACAACCTGGTCGTGCAGAACCTGGTCGCGCAGGGCCTGGGCGTCGCCATGATGCCCGCGCTGGTGCTGCCCTCGCTCTCACTGACGAAGGTCTGCGGGAGGACCCTGGAGCCGGCGGCGCGCCGCCACATCGGCGCCTACGTCTACCGCGACCACCTGCGGATCCCGGCGACGGCGGTGGTGCTGGACGCCTTGCGGCAGGCGGCGTCGAATCGGATCGGCTGCTGAGCGGCGCCTCCCATCCATAAGTTGAACTTGGGATTTCGGCTCAGAACTGTCGTTGGACGTGATGGATGGTCTCCCCGACGCTCCCTGTATGACCACCACCACTCCGGCCCGCACGACCGCGAGGATGGCCGCCCTCGTCACCGAGATACGTACGGTCGTCGACCGGGGGCTGGCCCCGGACCTGACCGCCTACCTGGTCGGCGAGCGCCTCGCCCCGCACCTGGGGATACCGGGCCTGCTCACCGCGGAACAGCGGGAGGGGCACACCGACCGGTACCGCCAGCACATCCTGCACGCGGAGCCGGACGGCAGCTTTTCGGTGGTGGCCCTCGTGTGGCTGCCGGGCCAGGAGACCGCCGTCCACGACCACGTCTCCTGGTGCGTGGCCGGGGTGCACGAGGGCGAGGAGAGCGAACTCCGCTACCGCCTCGTCCCCGCGACGGCGACCGAGGGCGCCCGGCTGGTGGCCACGGAGCACGTGGTGAACGGCCCGGGTGACGTCTGCGGCTTCGCCCCGCCCGGTGACATCCACAAGGTCCGCAACTCCTGTCGTACGAAGGCGATATCCCTCCACGTCTACGGGGCCGACGTCGTACGCCTGGGCAGCAGCGTCCGCCGCGTCTACACGCTCCCGTCCGACTGATGGCCCTGCTGAACCGCCCGGTGAGCGGGGCGGACTCGACGGAGCCGGTCGATGTTTCACGTGAAACACCTTCGCCGTGGCCCGGGTTGGGACTGGCCCTGGCCGGCGTGCTGGTGGCCTGGTCGGTACACCGGCTGGTCTCCTGGGCGCCGATGCTGACCGTGTCGGTGGTGCTGGGCATCGCCGCCGCGCACGTCCCCGGCCTACGGGGCTTCGTACGGGGTCCCGCCCGCCCGGGCCTCTCCCTGGCCGGCCGGCGGCTGATGCGGATCGGCATCGTCCTGCTGGGCCTGGCACTGGGCCTGGACCAGGTGCTCCGGCTGGGCTGGGCCACGGTGGCGATGGTGGCCGCCGTGGTGGCGGCGACCTTCTTCGGCACGCTCTGGCTCGGCCGCAGGCTGGGCCTGCCCGGGGACCAGCCGCTGTTGATCGCCACGGGGTACTCGATCTGCGGTGCCTCGGCCATCGGAGCGGTCAGCGAGGTGTCCGGCAGCGACGAGGAGGACGTGGCCTCCTCGGTCGCCCTGGTCACCCTCTGCGGCACCCTGGCCATCGCCGTACTCCCCCTGCTCCAGGGGCCCCTGGGCCTCTCGGACCCGGAATTCGGCCGCTGGGTGGGCGCGAGTGTCCACGACGTCGGCCAGGTGGTGGCCACCGCGCAGACCGCGGGCCCGGGTGCCCTCGGAGAAGCGGTCCTGGTCAAGCTGATGCGCGTGGCGATGCTGACCCCGCTGGTGGCCGCGGTGGCCTTCTCGGTGCGGGCCCGCAAGCGCGGCGTGCGCACCCCCTCCGGCAGGCGGCCTGCCCCGGTGCCGCTGTTCGTGGCCGGATTCCTTGCCGCCGCCGCGATGCGCGCCACCGGAGTACTGCCCGACGCGGCGCTGGAAGGGGCGCACACCGTTCAGGAACTGCTGCTCGCGGCAGCCCTGTTCGGCCTGGGCAGCGCGGTCCATCTGCCCACCCTCGCGCGCACCGGCGCCCGGGCCGCCCTGCTGGGGCTGGCGGCCTGGGCCGTGGTGGCCGGGGTCTCGTTCGCGGGCGTCCTTCTCACCGCGTAGCCCCGCAACGGCGGGGAGTTGGCCAATTCCTGGCCGGAACCGACCGAACGTTCCGACTGCTTCCTGACATCTCGTCCCGGCCGTGCCACTCTGCCCCCGATCCGCATCGATCCGCATCGATCCGCATCGATCCGCATCGATCCGCACCGATTCGCGATCCGCACCGATCCGCACCGACAACTCTTCATCCGGACACGGCAGAAGGAGTCATTGCGTGAATCGTCATCGCACGGCCCTATCGGTCTTACTCGCGGCGGGCGCCCTGCTCGCGGGCGCTCTGACGGCGGCCCCGCCCTCGGTCGCGGCGGACCATCCCGCCCGGGGCTTCTGGACCGCCGAGCGGATGCGGGCCGCCGCTCCGCTGGACATCACGGCTGCCCCGGGCGCCGTGGCCCGCCCCGCACCCCCCACCACGCTGCGCCCCACGACGATCGCACCGACCCCCGCAAGGTCCGCGGCTCCCGCGGCCTTCCCGCAACCGGGCGGTCCCTGGACGGCGGGCGGCGCGGTGGTGAAGACCTCGGGGCGGGTGTTCTTCACCTTCAACGGGAAGAACGCCTCCTGCTCGGGCGACTCGATCACCAGCGCCAACGGCAGCACGGTGATCACCGCCGGCCACTGCGTGAAGTACCAGGGCGCCTGGCACACCAACTGGACCTTCGTCCCGGGCTACGACAACGGGAACGCGCCCTACGGGCAGTGGACGGCCACCAAGACTTTCGCGACCGACCAATGGGTGGCGAGCGAGGACATGAACATGGACGTCGGCCTCGCGGTCGTCGCCCCGCTGAACGGCCAGAACCTCAGCCAGGTCGTCGGCGCCCAGGGCATCGTGTTCAACGGCGGCTACAACAAGAAGATGTACGCCTTCGGCTTCCCCGCGGCGGCGCCGTACGACGGCACGAAGCTCGTCTACTGCAGCGGCAACACCGGGAAAGACTTCCTGCTGACCAAGGACCACGGCCTGCCCTGCAACATGACCGGCGGCTCGAGCGGCGGCCCCTGGTTCCAGGACTTCAACGAGGCGACGGGCCTGGGCACGCAGGCCTCGGTGAACAGCTTCGGCTACACCTTCCTGCCGAACCGTATGTTCGGCCCGTACTTCGGCCCGGAGGCGAAGGCGGCCTACGACAAGGCCCAGAGCGCCTGACCCCCGAAATCCCCAGCGCCGCCGACCTCCACCGCCCGGTACTCTGTACCGGCCAGGTGGGTTGCCCGAGCGGCCTAAGGGAACGGTCTTGAAAACCGTCGTGGCGCGAGTCACCGTGGGTTCAAATCCCACACCCACCGCCAAGCGGGCCCAGGGCCCAGCTCAGAAGGGGTGCCACCCATCCGGTGGCACCCCTTTTGCGTGCGTCAGCCGAACAGGGCGACCAGCCGGACACCCTCGTCGCCGTGGAGGCCCGCCAGGGTGCCCATGACCGACCGGAGGGGGCCCAGTCCTGGTCGGGCAGAGCCTGCTTCCGGGTGATCCACGATGCGCCCCGCAGATCCGAGCCCCACGTCTCGAAGGCGGTACGGGCCTCAGGGGACGCGTCCGAGGGCAAGCCGCGGAGATCGGCGAGCGGGCGGAAAGTGGTGGTGCCGCGTACGCCGAACAGGGCCCCGAAGGCAACGTAGGAGCGTCCGTTGTGGAGGTGAGACGGCCCCCAGGGCCCCCTTTGGCCGGTCGCCGTCAGGTCCGCTCAGGCAGGCCGTGTGACGGGTATTTCCAAGGTGGAAATCATGGCATTGGTTCCTTTGGGTGGTGTTTGTCGGAAGATCGGCGCGGGCCGTGGAGGCGCTGCGGTTGCGCTCGCATCATGACGAATGTATTCAGATCCGCCCGTCGGAACATCGCGAAATGAGGGAACCGTCATGGCTCACCGCAGCACCATCACGTCGATCTGGACCACCTTCCTCGCAGCGCTCGTGGCGCTCTTCACCACCCTCGGTCTCGGTGGCAGGGCCGCCTCGGCCGTCGCCGCCTCCCCCGCCTCGCCCGTCGCCCCCACGGCCTGCACCGTGACGCGGCCGGCCTTCTTGGCCCGGCAGACCTGGCGGGCCATGATGCGGGGCGGATCGCTGCCGCCCACCATCAAGCAGCGCATCCGCGCCGAAGCCCACGGCAAGACTCCCTCCGTTCGCCGCTCCAGCACCGCCGCCGCCCTCGCCGCGGGTTCCGGTTCCGGCCCGGAGTCGCACATCGCATCCGGACTCGGCTCCGGTCGCGGCCTCGGATCCGCTGCGGCCGACCGTTCGACCGCGGTCACCGCACTGGGCCGGAACGGTGTCGCCCAGGAGATGGCGCTTGCCGCGTAGCCGTACGGAGCGGAACGAGCGGGACCAGCACGAGCCGACCGTGGGACCAGAACGATCAGAGCCGGACGATCAGAGCCGGACGAGCAGGACCGGACGAGCAGGACCGAACGAGCAGGACCGAACGAGCAGGGCCGAACGAGCAGGACCGAACGAGCAGGGCATGGCGTAGTGGGACCGGCCCACGGGTCGGACGCGGACAGCCGCATGACCCGGAGCGCGGCAGTGTGCAGCGCACGCAGCATGCAGTGCTCATACGCCACACGGGTACAGCACGGCCTGTAAGGCGCCACGACGTAGGACGCTACGACGCACGAGGCGACGACGCAGGACGTACGACGCAGGTCAGGTCGCACAGCACACAGCACACAGCGCGAAGCGCGCACTACGAACGCGTACGACAGCAGGCGCTCGAGCCCGGTCGGTCGGTGTGAGCAGGCCGAAACCGTGGATCGCGCCGCGAGCGTGCCCCGGAGCGGGGCACGGTGGGATTGCCCCGGCGGGAGCCGGGGGCGCGCAGCTTGGGATGGCAGGGCCGCAGGCCCGGGAGACGGTGGGTTCCCGGACGGGGCGGCCCCTTTTGGCATGTCCTGTGCCGGGCAGATTAGCAAAAACGTTTCTCCTTCAATGCGGCAGAAGTTTCGAGGCCTCTCAGGGCGCTGGCCTGGAAGGACGGGGCGCGCAGGGGGCTGATCCGGTGTTGGTCGTGCTTGCGGGGGAATCGCAGGCGCCGGGGTAGTTCGCCGGGGCAAGTCCGGTGGCGCGACGCCGCACAGCACGGAACCACCGAGACAGTCGGCCAACTGGTCTGGTGCACAGACCCACTGGCAAAGGCATGGCAAGCATCCGTACCGCCCGCGTCCCCGCCCCCGGCCTTGACATCCACCTGGAATCTGACGGACAGTCAGGTTCACTCGATGATGTGATGCCGGGAGGCCAGCGCCGTGCACCTCGCCCCGACCGAAGGCCAGTTGCGGCTCCGCGCCGAACTGCGTGCGTACTTCGGAGACCTGCTGCCGGACGGGGTGCCCCAAGACCCCGCCGAGCAGCGCGCACTACTGCGCCGCATCGGCGCCGACGGGCTCCTCGGCCTCGGCTGGCCCCTCGAGTACGGAGGCCGGGGGCGCGGCCCCGACGAGCAGTTCGTGTTCTTCGACGAGGCCTACCGGGCCGGTGCTCCCGTCTCCATGGTCACCCTCAACACCGTGGGCCCGACCTTGATGAAGTACGGGACGCAGGAGCAGAAGGACTACTTCCTCCCCCGGATCCTCACGGGTGAACTCGTCTTCGCCATCGGCTACTCGGAGCCCGAGGCCGGCACCGACCTCGCTTCGCTCCGCACCAGGGCCGTGCGGCACGCCGGGGAATGGGTGATCGACGGACAGAAGATCTTCACGTCCAACGCCCAGAACGCCGACTGGATCTGGCTCGCCTGCCGCACCGACCCGGAGGCTCCCAAGCACAAGGGCATCTCCATCATCCTGGTGCCCACCGATGATCCCGGTTTCACCTGGACGCCGATCGACACGGTCGGCGGCCTGACCACGACCGCCACGTACTACGACTCCATCCGCGTGCCCGTCGGCAACCTCGTCGGGCCCGAGCACGGCGGCTGGGGACTGATCACCAACCAGCTCAACCACGAGCGCGTGGCCCTCGCCGCCATCGGCATGCAGGCCGAGGATTTCTACGAGGCCGCGCTCGACCACGTGCGCACCCCCGACCCGGTCACCGGCGATCGCCCGGCCGACCGGCCGTGGGTGCAGTCCCGACTCGCCGAGGCCCATGCGCGCCTCGCCGCCGTACGCCTCCTCAACTGGCGCCTGGTCCAGGACGTCGGCGCCGGCTCCCTGGCCCCCGGCGACGCGAGCGGCGTGAAGTTCTTGGGTACCGAGTCCACCGTCGAGGTGTACCGGATCTGCCAGGAGGTGGTGGGTGAGGAGGCCCTCGTACGGGGCCCCGGGCCGCAGGCCTTCGAGGGCGGCGAACTGGAGCGGATGAACCGGGCCGCCCAGATCAACACCTTCGGCGGCGGCGTCAGCGAGGTGCAACGGGAGATCGTCGCGATGATGCGGCTCGGCATGAAGGGGAGGAAGAGATGACCGCCAAGAGGGCCGATAGCCCCCCAAGCGCCCGGACCGGCACGACCGACGCGCCCACGACCACGACCGCAGCCACGACCGCGACCGCCACGACCGCAGAAGTCACGACCGCCACCACCACGACCGCAGAAGCCTCGGCAGCCAGCTTCGACGCGCTGCTGAGGGCCTTCGAGGGACAGCCCGCCGCTACCGGGGGGCAGGGCAAGGACGCGGTCAACGAGCCGATGATCCGCCACTGGTGCGAGGCCATGGGTGACGCCGGCCCCGCCTACACCGGGCCGGACGCGATCGCCCCGCCCACGATGCTCCAGGCCTGGACGATGGGCGGGCTCTCCGGCCACAGCGACCGCTCCTCGGCCTACGATGAGCTCTTCGCACTGCTCGACGGCGCGGGCTGCACCGCCGTGGTCGCGACCGACTGCGAGCAGGAGTACCTGCGGCCGCTGCGCCCCGGGGACGTGATCACCTTCGACGCCGTCATCGAGTCGGTGTCCGCGCGCAAGACCACCAAGCTGGGCACCGGCCACTTCGTGACCACCCGCATGGACGTCCGCGCGAACGGTGAGCTCGCCGGGACGCACCGCTTCCGGATCCTCAAGTACGCACCTGCGGCGAAGCCGGCCGCACGACGAGCCGCCGAACAAGCCCCGCGCCCGGCCGCCCACCAAGCCGCCCACCCAGACGCCCCGGTCGCGCGACAAGACGAACAGCAGGCCGCACCGAGGAACCCCGCCAGGCGCCCCCGCCCCGTGATCAACCGCGACAACCAGGGCTTCTGGGACGGCGTCCGCGACCACAAGCTGCTGATCCAGCGCTGCACCGCCTGCGCCACGCTCCGCTTCCCGTGGCTCCCCGGCTGCAATGCCTGCGCGAGCCCGGACTGGGACTCGGTCGAGGCCTGCGGCTCCGGCACGGTGTTCAGCTACGTGGTCATGCACCATCCGCCCTTCCCGGCCTTCGATCCGCCCTACGCCGTCGCACTCGTCGAACTCGACGAGGGGGTCCGCATGGTCAGCAACATCACCGGGGTCCCCCACGACAAGGTCCGCATCGGTCTGCCCGTGCGGCTGGAGTTCCTGCGCGTGGACGAGGAACTGGAACTGCCCGTCTTCCGGGGGAGCGAGGCCTGATGGACTTCCGCCCCACCGAGGAGCAGGCCGCCGCGGCCGGACTCGCCGCCCAGATCTTCGGCGACCTCGCCACCCACGACCGCCTCGCGGCCGCCGGCACCGGCAGCGACGCCGAGCTGTGGAAGGCCCTCACCGCCGCCGGACTGACCGCAGCCGTCGAGGACGTCGGCCTGCTCGGCCTGGTGCTCCTGCTGGAGGAACAGGGCCGCGCCACCGCCCAGGTCCCGTACGCCGCCACCTGCGTCTACGGGGTCCTTGCCCTGACCCGGCACGGCAGTGCCGCTCAGCGCGCCCGGCTGCTGCCCGCCCTGGGATCCGGCGACGCGGTGGCCACCGGCGCCTTCCCCCGGCGCGGCCGGATCACTGCGTCGCAGGACGGTCTGCTCACTGGCACCGCCCCCGCCGTGCCGTGGCTGCGCGAGGCCACGCACGTCCTGGTCCCGGACGAGGCCGGGGCCCTGTGGCTCGTACGGACCGACGCGCCCGGGGTGCGCACCTCGGCGGTGGAGACCACCGCGCCCTGGTCGGCCGCGAGCCTGACCCTGACCGGGGCGGCAGCGGAACGCATCGGCGGGGAGGGCGCCTACGCGGACGTGCTGGCCGTGGCCCGCACCGCCTTCGCCGGACTCCAGGCGGGCGTCTGCGCGGGTTCGCTGGCCCGTGCGGTGGAGTACACCTCCACCCGCGAGCAGTTCGGCCGGCCGCTGTCCACGAACCAGGGGGTCATGCTGCGCGCGGCCGACGCGTACATGGACACCGAGGCGATCCGGGTCACCGCGTACGAGGCGGCCTGGCGCGTCGACGAGGGGCTCCCGGCCGGGCACCACGCGCTGACCGCGGCCTGGTGGGCCTCGGAGGCGGGCAAGCGGGTCGTCCACGCGGGCCAGCACCTGCACGGAGGGATGGGAGCCGACCTCGACCACCCCGTCCACCGGCACTTCCTGTGGGGCCGCCAGCTCGACGCGTACCTGGGGTGCGGCAGCGAGCTGCTGGCCGAGCTGGGTGCGCTCCTGGCCGAAGGAGGGTCCGAAGGCCCGTCCGGCGCACAGCCCGGCACCGAGCCCGACGAGGCACCTGAAGCACGTGAAGTAGCTGAAGCGCCCGAAGAGCCCGGAGAGCCCGAAGCACCCGAGGGGGATGCCGCATGAACATCGGCGACACACTGCCGCCGCTGGAGATACCGGTCACCCGCACGCTGATCGTCGCGGGCGCGATCGCCTCCCGCGACTACCAGGACGTGCACCACGACGCGGCGCTCGCACGGGAGAAGGGCTCTCCGGACATCTTCATGAACATCCTGACGACCAACGGTCTGGTCGGCCGGTACGTCACCGACCACCTGGGCCCGGCCGCCGTGCTGCGCAAGGTCGCCATCCGGCTCGGCGCCCCCAACTACCCCGGGGACACGATGACCCTCACCGGTACCGTCACCGCCCGGGACGGGGACACCGTCGAGATCCGGGTCGTCGGGGCCAACGGCATCGGCCACCACGTCACGGGCACCGTCACGGTCACCCTTCCCGTCCAGGGAGGCGCGCGATGAGCGTCCGCAACCGCGACGGACTCGGCGGCCGCGCCGCCATCGCCGGCATCGGCGCGACCGAGTTCTCCAAGGACTCCGGCCGCAGCGAGCTCAAACTGGCCGTCGAGGCCGTGCACGCGGCCCTCGACGACGCCGGGCTCACTCCCGCCGACGTGGACGGCATGGTCACCTTCACGATGGACACCAGTCCCGAGATCACCGTGGCCCAGGCGGCCGGCATCGGAGAGCTGTCCTTCTTCTCCCGCATCCACTACGGCGGCGGCGCCGCGTGCGCCACCGTGCAGCAGGCCGCCCTCGCCGTCGCCACCGGGGTCGCGGAGGTCGTGGTCTGCTACCGCGCCTTCAACGAGCGGTCCGGCCGCCGCTTCGGCTCCGGTGTCCAGCAGCGCGAACCCTCCGCGGAGGGGGCGGCGCTCGGCTGGTCGCTGCCCTGGGGGCTGCTCACCCCGGCCTCCTGGGTGGCGATGACCGCCCAGCGCTACCTGCACGCATACGGCCTGACCCCGGAGGCCTTCGGCCATGTCGCGGTCACCGACCGCCGGCACGCCGCGAACAACCCGGCCGCCTACTTCCACGGCAAGCCCATCACCCTCGCCGACCACGCCGCCTCCCGCTGGATCGTCGAGCCGCTGCGGCTGCTCGACTGCTGCCAGGAGACGGACGGCGGTCAGGCCCTCGTCGTCACCACCGCCGAACGGGCACGCGACCTCCGGCAGAAACCTGCCGTGATCACGGCCGCCGCCCAGGGCGCCGGCCGCCGCCAGGAAGGGATGACCTCCTTCTACCGGGACGATCTGGCCGGGCTGCCCGAGATGGACGTGGTGGCCCGCCAGCTGTGGCGGACCAGCGGGCTGCGCCCCTCGGACATCGACGTCGGCATCCTCTACGACCACTTCACCCCTTTCGTGCTGATGCAGCTCGAGGAGTTCGGCTTCTGCGGGCCGGGGGAGGCCGCCGATTTCGTGGCCGCGGACGCACTGCCGCTCAACACCCACGGCGGGCAGCTCGGAGAGGCGTACCTGCACGGTATGAACGGCATCGCCGAGGCCGTGCGCCAGCTCCGCGGCACCTCCGTCAACCAGGTCGCGGGCGCCACGCACACCCTGGTCACGGCCGGTACCGGGGTGCCCACCTCCGGCCTGATCCTCGGCGCGGACGGCTGATCCCCCGCCACCACCGCTCGAGGGAGGGCCCCGCCTCCTCCACCTTCAGGAGGTGGGGCAGACCCCACCCCTACAACCTGAGGCGGACCCGGCTTCGGCACTTCCGGCCGATTCCTCGTGACGCTCGCGCTCCTAGCGTGGATGCATGACCACGCCTGTGTGCACGCTCGCCTCGAACCCGACGCCGTACCCGTCGTTCTCGGCGTACGTCCGGACCCGCGGCACGGGCCTGATGCGGACCGCGCGCTCGCTCACCGCCAACCCCTGCGACGCCGAGGACCTCCTGCAGACCGCGCTCGCCAAGACGTATGTCGCCTGGGACCGCATCGAGGACCACCGGGCCCTGGACGGCTACGTGCGCCGCGCCCTGGTCAACACGCGCACCAGCCAGTGGCGCAAGCGCAAGATCGACGAGTACGCCTGCGACGAGCTTCCCGAGCCCGGGGAACCGCCGGCCGGGGACCCCGCGGAGGCACAGGCGCTGCGCGACGCGATGTGGCGTGCGGTGACCCGGCTGCCCGACCGGCAGCGGGCCATGGTCGTCCTGCGGTATTACGAAGACATGAGCGAGGCCCAGACCGCCGAGCTGCTCGGGGTTTCCGTGGGCACGGTCAAGAGCGCGGTCTCCCGGGCGCTGGGCAAGCTCCGCGAGGACCCGGAACTTCTCCCGGTCCGCTGAGACAAGCCCCCTCCGCATCCCCTCCGCATCCCTCCGCATCCCCTCCGCATCCGCGACGGCGATGTTTCACGTGAAACAGCGCCCCGTCCGGCACCCGCTCGTCGGGTGTTTCACGTGAAACAACGCGGCGTTTCTACCGCTGGGTAGTGACATGCCGACCGGTACGTGCGCAGAATCGGCAGCATCCGTAGCCGCCGTAGCGCCGCAGCGCTCACCGGGAGGACGCTTTGCTGAGCACGATGCAGGACGTACCACTCCTCGTCACCCGCATACTCCAGCACGGGATGACGATCCACGGGAAGTCCCAGGTCACGACCTGGACCGGGGAGGCCGAGCCGCATCGCCGCAGCTTCGCCGAGATCGGGATCCGCGCCACCCGCCTGGCCAACGCCCTGCGCGACGAGCTCGGAGTCCAGCAGGACGACCGGGTCGCGACCCTCATGTGCAACACCACGTCCAAAACACTCGTGGCCTGACCTGCGGAAACGCGAAGCACTGCGGCAGCAAGCGGCCCCGACACCTGAGAAGGTGCCGG
>NZ_JBEXOV010000018.1:0-100283 GCF_040611715.1 Streptomyces sp. NPDC006544
CGCATGATCCGGGCGACCCGCTTCTCGTTGACCTGCCGCCCTTTGTCGCGGAGCTCGGCGGTCACGCGTGGGGAGCCGTAGGCGCCGCCGGACTCGCCGTGGACCTGGCGGATCTCCCCGGCCAGGACCTCGTCCTCGCGCTGCCGGGCGGCCCGTGTCTCGGCGCCGGCGAGCCACTTGTAGTAGCTGGACCGGTTGACGTCCAGGACCTGGCAGAGCCGCTTCACCTCAAAGGTGGCCCGGTGGTCGTCGACGAACTGGAAGCGGCTGGTCACCAGTTCGTCTCTCCGGCGAAATACTTGGCCGCCTTGCGGAGGATGTCCCGCTCGGTGGCGAGCTTGCGCCCACTGGCCTCGAGTTCCGCCACCCGTGCTTCCAGCTGTCGGACCCGCTCCTCCGGATCACTGGGCGTAACCGCCGCCCGGTGGCCGACGGCCGGCTTCACACTCGCAGCGGCGACGCCACGGCGCGTGCGGTCCCGCAGCACCCACTCGCGCAGGGTCGCCCGGTTGACGCCCAGGTCAGCGGCGATGCTCTTGTACGTCGCCCCGGGCGTGGACTCGTACAGGGCCACGGCATCGGCCTTGAACTCGTCCGAATAGTCCTTCAACGCCATCGGTGGTCTTCTCGCTTCCTCCGGATCAATCAAGATCCATTATCAGCGTGTCCACCACTCAGGGGGAGGCCCCAAGGCCGGGTAGTTAACGTTTTCGCAGGTCACGCAAGTGAGTTGAAGGATTTTTGACGCAGAGCAACGGAGCTCGTTGGTACAGGCAGTCGACCAAGACAGCTTGTCTCGAAGGAGCTCCGTTGCCCCGCCATTGTGTCCTGCCGTCTGCACTGACGGCCATCACCCGAACGGTCACCGTGGCCGCGGGCCGGTTCGCGCCCGGCCATCTGGGGGAGCTGACCGCCGTCGTGCCGTTCGAGCTCGTGGACGCGGTCCTCGCGGAGACACGGACGGTGCAGCGGAGGCTGCGTGATCTTCCGTCGCGGGTCGGGGTCTACTTCCTGCTCGCGATGTGCCTGTTCCCCGAGGTCGGCTACCGGCTCGTCTGGGACAAGCTGACCGCCGGCCTGTCCGGGATGCCGGTGGTCTGTCCGTCGGCGAAAGCGTTGCGTGACCTGCGCCGGAGACTCGGCAGCGCGCCGGTGCGGGCGTTGTTCGAGGTGCTGGCCGGGCCGCTGGCCCAGCCGACGACCCCAGGGGTGCGTTTCGGTCCGTACCGGACCGTATCGTTCGACGGCTGCAGTTCGCTGAGGGTTCCCGATTCCGAGCGGAACCGGGCCTGGCTGGGCAGGACTTCCCATCATGGCTATCCGACGCTGGAGTTGATGACGCTGATCGAGACCGGCACCCGGGCCCTGGTCGGCGCGGTGTTCGGCCCGACCGCCGAGGGCGAGACAAGCTACGCCGGCCGACTGCTGCATCTGCTGCGGCCGCACATGCTGGTGCTGTGGGACAAGGGATTCGACAGCAACGCCTTCCTCGCAAAGGTGACCGAGACCGGCGCCCAGGTCCTGGGCCGGCTCCGCAGCAACCGACGCACGCCGGTTCTCACCCGCCTCGTCGATGGCTCCTACCTGTCGGTGATCGGCACCGTGAAAGTACGGGTCATCGACGCGCAGATCGCCGTGACCTGCGCGGACGGCACGTCCTTTACCGGGTCCTACCGATTGGTCACGACCTTGACCGACGCCCGCCGCTACCCCGCCACCGCGCTGGTGGGCCTCTATCACCAGCGGTGGGAACACGAA
The DNA here is from genome assembly GCF_040611715.1 of Streptomyces sp. NPDC006544. Lineage (NCBI taxonomy): Bacteria > Bacillati > Actinomycetota > Actinomycetes > Kitasatosporales > Streptomycetaceae > Streptomyces > Streptomyces sp. NPDC006544. The sequence continues at coordinate 1,759 of NZ_JBEXOV010000018.1, forward strand.
TCCGCGTACTACGCGCTCCGCCACACGATCATGAACGGGCGCAACCTGCGCTCGGGTGACCGGGCAGGCATCGAGCAGGAGATGTGGTCCCTGCTCACCCTCTACCAGGCCCTGCGCACCGTGATGGTCGACGCCGCCGAGTCTCTCCCCGGCACCGACCCGGACCGCTGCTGTTTCAGCATCGCGTTCCACACCGCCCGGGACCAGGTGATCCAGGCCACCGGCATCACCACCGCGGACACCGACCCGGACACCCTCCTCGGGGCGATCGGCCGCCGGATCCTGACCGGCTTGCTCCCTGCCAGGCGGCAACGGGTCAGCACCCGCAAGGTCAAATCACCGATGTCCCGCTACAGCGAGCGCCACGCCGACGGCCGACCCGATACCAGCCGCACCGTCACCCGTCTCGACATCACCGTCCTCGAACCCGTCGATCAGGCAACCGTGCCGCCCACAGCCTCCCGGGACGACCGGCACGCCGCCCCCGCCGCACGACGCCGACACCGCATCCTGGCCCTGCTCCAGGAAGAACCCACGCGCCTGTGGCAGCCCCGTGAAATCGCCGCCCGCTTCGGCGACGTCACCCTGGAGACCATGTACAGACAACTGAACCGGTGGGCCATCAGCGGCCTCATCCACAAGCTCGGCCCCGGCCTCTACGCCGCAACACCATGGTCCCCAGGCCAACTTGCGTGACCTGCGAAAACGTTAACTACCCGGCCTTGGGGGAGGCCCCCCCCCTTACGCGCGCAGAGGTACGACGAAGCCGCCCACTGCCACAACCGTGTCACCAACCACTGACACTCTCGGGCTCTGGCACTGATCTTGTGACGGTTGTAACCGTGTGTGCCTTCCTCGTGTCGTCTGTCATGAGAGCACAGTCAGCACTTCGTGGTTGAGCTCTACCAAACGAAGATCGCTCCATGTACCAGGTCATCGACCTTGACCAAGCCGCCGCCGAGATCACTGCACGCCTTCTCGCCTGGACCGCGTCCGGACTCAGTCCCAGACCGATCACCTGGCGGGACGAGGCCGCTCTCTGGCCTCAGCGGCTGGAGACCGACCGGGCCCTCGTCGCCGACCCGGATTCGATCGGCGTGCGCATCCTGGGTACCGACGGTTGGACCGAGCTGCACCTTGTCCTGTACCGAGGCGGCTGGGCAGACCGCGATGCCCTGACCGACGAGGTCACCACCGAATGCCCGCAGATCACTACCCCGGAGGAGTTCGGCAGCTTCCTCGACTCCTCCGTCACACGTTTCCTGGGCACCGGCCGGCGTCCGGCCACCTGACGCAAGCTCGTGTCCGGCACTGATGCCCTCGTGCCGGTCCGTAGATCAAAGAGCGTGCAGGACCCGGATTCGCAGGAGGTCGAAGTTCGCTCGCCCGAACATCTGCCGTTTCAGCATCTTGATTTTGTTGACCGTGCCCTCCACCGCGCCGGAACTATGGGACAACGTGAGCCCGGCGGAGACTGCTGCGTGGTCGTGCCGCAGGCCACGGGCGAAGGAACAGAGGTCTGGCAGTTGGCCCGCCGCGGCTGCGGCGATCCAGTCGTTGAGTCGGTGTCCTTCCTGGTTGGTCATCATCTGGGCGAAGTCCCGGACGTGCCCGACGAGGGCGCGGAGCTCGGTGCACCCCTCAAGAACTGCCTTGAGGCGGACAGCGTCGTCCGGGGCCACGCTGTCAGGGTGGGACATGATCCAGGTGGTCAGATGGCGGGGCTTCGGTGGCGGGGCTGGGGCCGGTTCGGCGGCAGCGTGCCCACGGAAGGTGCTCAGGTATCGCCGGACCGTGCGCGGCGCCGTTCCATCCGTCGGTCTGGATCTCTTCGTGGAGCCGGGCAGCATCCCGGCACCCCTCGTTCCATCGGCGGGTCAGGTAGGGCTTGTACTCGTCGAGCTTGCTGGGCGGTGGATAGCTCCGGCCAGGAGTTCGTCGGCGGTCCGCGAGCGAGCGAACCGGCGGACAGTACGAAAGGCCAGGCCGAGACGACGGGAAATGGCGTTGAGTGATTCGCCCTCGGCCAGAAGCTCGTGGACCGCCGCATGGCACTCGATGGACGCGATCTTGTACGTGGACCGCACGGGAGTCCAGTGGCGCTATCTACCGCACGATTTCCCGCACTGGAACACCGTTTACGGCTACTTCGCCAAATGGGCCGACGAGGGCGTGTTCGCCCAGCTCAACGGCCTGCTCAGGCAGACCCTGCGGGAGAAGGAAGGCCGGGACGCAGAGCCATCGGCCTGCGTCATCGACGCCCAGAGCGTCAAGACCCCCACCAGCGTGCCCCGCCTCCAGCCAGGGCATCGACGCCGGGAAGAAGATCGTCGGCAGGAAGCGGAACATCGTCACCGAGACCCTCGGACTTCTCCTCGCCGTGCTGGTCACCGCGGCGAGCGTGCAGGACTCCATCGCCGGCACACGGCTCATGGACCAAGTCGCCGCCGACCACCCCCGCGTTCGCAAGGTGTGGGTCGACGGCGGCTACCGCCAGCGCCTTGTCGAGCACGCCGCCACTCTCGGCATCGACATGGAGATCACCGCCCGCAAGCCCGGGACCAGGGGCTTCACCCCCATCCCGAAGCGGTGGGCGGTCGAGCCAACTTATGGCTGGCTCATGCTCCAACGGCGCCTGGCCCGCGACTACGAAACCCTGGCCCACCCGCTCCGAAGCTCTGATTCACCTCGCGATGACCGACCTCACGGCCCGCCGCCTCACCAGCGAGAACAGTATCTCCTGGCGCGACCCGAAGAGAGCCACCAAGCATGCCATTCCAGGATGAAACAACAGACGAAAACGACCTCTCAGGAGGAGCGGTGGCCGAGGAGTTGGACCAGCCCGACCGGGAGGAACGAGGGCCGGTGGGGCTGTCCGACCTGGTAGGGCACATAGCCCTGTGAGGCGGCGACCTCGACCTCTTCGGCCGTTTCCGCCTGGTAGACGAGGCGGCAGTTTCCCGCCTCGGCCCTCGCGCGCTGCCAGAGAGCGGGGGCCGGTTTGCGCTCCTCCTCGGTGCGGGGGGTGAGGATCCGCCCGTCGAAGTCCTCCCATGCGAAGGGCGCGGGGCCCTTCCACGTAGCGTCGACTTCCTTCTTCAGCCTGGCGGCTCGCTCCGCGTCGGTCGCGCCCCAGGAAGGCGGCACGTTGGTGATCAAGCCGATTGTGATGTGGCGCTCGCGCAAGGCCCGCAGATATGAGGCCGCTCCGGACTTGTAAGTGATGGCGCCGTCGTCAGCGGTGTGCACCAAGGTCTCACCCAGGTCGAAGTACACGACGGGGCAGGCGCGTTCGCCGACCGTACTCGCGACGGAGTCCGTACCCGCGACCCCGCCCGCTCCCCCGGGCGCCGCCGCACTCACGGTGGCGCAGAGCACGGTCGACGCCAGGGCCGCACCGAGCGCGAGGCTCGCCCGGCCCAAACCCTTGGAGGCGAATCCATTCATGGTGTCCCAGCCCTTCTTCTTGTGCACCGGGAGAGTGCACGATTGTCCGGTCCATGACATGCACGTGCCGCAGAGTCTCTCACAGGGTCGTCTCACCGGCGCCGCCCCCCACCACCGCCCCCAGCCGCTGCCCAGGGCGCAAGGCGATCTGCCGCTGCTCCGGTGCCAGTTCCGCTCCGTCGAGGTCACCGAGCGCGCGGCACAGGCTGGGCGCCGACTCCGTGATGCCGATGGCCTCCCAGTACGAGCCGAGGTCGACGAGCGTGGCTCCGAGCAGCAGGAGCGCCTGCGCTTCGCGCGGGCGGTCTACCGTCTGCCGACACGCCGTGAGAAGCGGCCCCAGGACCGGAACAGCCGACTGCTCCTGGCCGGCCACCAGCAGGCCGGTGCCAGCTGGAACAGCGTGTGGATCTCGGCGCTCCGATCGCCGGCCGCACCGTAGGCGCCCGGGGCCCTGCAGCCGACGGCGACGGCCACTTCGAAGCACTTCGTCCCCGGAGGTCGCTTCATCCCGTTGTTTCAACCCAAATTGCCGGGATTAGGATGGTTCATGCTCCGCGCCAGGTGAGGGTGGATTCGGCGGTGAGTCTGCGGGTCATGAGGTTGATCATCGCGAGGTGGATCACGGCTGCGGAACGGTGTGGGCAGGCTTCGTAGTCGCGGGCCGGGCAGCGGTGGTTCATGAGCCAGCCAAGGGTTCCCTCAACGGTCCAACGACGGGGCAGGACGGCAAATCTCCTGGTGGCGTGGTCGCGGCGGATGATGTGCATGTCGATGCCGAGGGTGGCTGCGTACTCGACGAGGTGCTGGCGGTAGCCACCGTCGACGCAGGTCTTGCGGATTGGGGGATGCTCGGCTGCGACCCGGTTGATGAGGGTCTGGCCGACGATCGAGCCCTACACGCTCGCAGCGGTGACCACGACGGCTTTCTGGAAAGAAGATCCGAAGCTTTTCCGACGAGCAGAAGACCGTCGCGCTCGCTGGCGCAGCCCTCGCGATCACGGACAAAGTCCCCGGGCTGGCCCACCGGCTGCTCGGCCCGGTCCGCTTCGCCCTCAGCGACCCATACGGGGTGTGATCTGGCTTCCCGGTCATCACCTGCTTACCAAACGGGGCGACTGCGTACTGCTGGTGATGCTCTTACTTCGAGGTGTCGTGGCCGGCGGCGAACACCGCGTTCACGGCCGCGGCCGTGGCTGCGCTACCGAAGGACACGCCGCCAGCGACGCACCTGGGGATCGACGAGACCCGATGCGGGAAGGCGAAGTTCCGCCTGGTCGAGGCGCCCGACAGAGGTCAGATCGGAGAAGTCGTCGCCGACCGGTGGCATGTCGGGCTGGTTGACCTGGTCGGCGGCGCCGGGCTGCTGGGGCAGGTCGAAGGCCTCACCGCGGCGAGCGTGTCGGCGTGGAGCGGCGCCCGGACTCGCCAGTGGCGAGCCGGGATCCAGGTGGTCGCGATCGACATGTGCACCGTGTTCAAAGCCGCGGTGTGCGACTCGCTGTCGGCTTTCTCCGGCGGCACGGGGGTCAGGCGCGGTGCCGGCCTGATTGGAGACCTCGGGTGCCGGCCCGCGCCAGGGAGGTGGTACCGGCCATTCCGGTTTCCGTGCGCGCAACCTCTCTCAAAACCGGCTAAGTTGACCTCTCCCCCACAGCATCAGCCGCAACCCGAGTGACAGAAGCAGGCATGTACGCGAAGAACGAACCTGGGCAGGTACGGTCGGCGGTCGGCGGGGGCGGGGAGTCTGCGCGGGCCGCGGGCGGGCACCAGGACACCGCGGAAGCGGCGCGGTGGTTCGAGGCCCTCGCCTCGTACGCCCCTGCGGCCGCCTTCATCCGCGACGGACAGGGCCGGTACCTGTGGGTGAACGCCGCCTACGCCCACCTCTACGGCATGGATCCGTATGCCGTGGTCGGCCGGACGGTCGAGGAGATCGACGCCCCCGACGACGCCGCCATGTTCCGGGCATTGGACCGCGACGTGCTGTCGTCGCGCCGTCCCGTGCGTCACACCCTCGTCTTCCGGCACCCCGACGGGACGCCCCGCCAGGTGACCGGACACCGGTTCGTCCTGGACCTCGGCCGGGGCCCCCGCGTGGGCGGCATCTACACGGACGTCACCGACCAGGCCCGGGCCCTAGAGGACAAGGCCGCCGCCGTGGAGGAACTCCACGCGCTGTGGGAGCGTTCGGGCCTGGCGATCGTGACCCTGGACCTGCGGGGCCGCGTACAGCGGGTCAGTGGAGGAGTCGCGGAATTACTCGGGGGTGACCGCGCCTCCCTGGAGGGCAGCCGCGCCATCGGGCACCTGCGCGGGGACCTTCGGGCGGTCCGGCACGCGTGGGCGGACCTCGTCGCCGACAAGGCCTCCCGGCGCACGTGTTCCGTGGTCTGCGGCACGGCCTCCGGCGAGAGCATCGTGCTCCGCGCGGATCTCGCGGTGGTCAGGCGCCGGGGGGATCCCGACCGGGTCGCGGCCGTACTGACCTCGCGCAGCGTCGAGTTCGGCGCCCCCGTCCCGGTCAGCCCCGTGCAACTGCGGGTCCTCTCGCTCATGGCGGGTGGCCGCTCCAACGGATCCATCGCCACCGACCTGGGACTCTCGCGCCAGGCCCTGGACTACCACCTGCGCCGGCTGCGCGTCGCGCTCGACGCGGACTCGCGCCCGGCCCTGGTGGCGCGCGCCTACACCCTCGGCATCCTCGACACCAGGGTCTGGCCGCCGCGCGCGGCCGTCCCGCCGTATCAGGACTGATCGGCGGCCGGACGTGCCCCGTCCCGACGCAGCCGCCCCAGGAGGACGCCCACGACGAGCAGCAGCAGACAGGTGCCCGCCGCCGCGTGCACGAGGAGCGCGTCGAGGTGGTCCGCCGCCAGGTAGGCTCCGACCGCCAGCGCCACCAGCGCGCACACGCCGCGGTCGATGATGGATTCCACCGACAGCAGGGTCGCCCGGTAGGGGGTCGGCGGGATGGCCGAGTTGATCAGGTTGCGTTGCACCGGGTACGCGAGGCCCGCCGCGGCGGCGAATACGCACAGCCACAGGATCGTGCCCCAGCTCCCCGACAGCGTGGTGGCCGCGAGCGTGAGTGCCATGACCACGCTGAGGACGGTCACCACGGTGGTATCGGACAGCCTGCCGCGCAACCAGCCGGTTCTGGCCGAACCCACGGCCTCGGCGACAGTCATCGCCGACAGCACCGCACCGTGGTCGGCGACGGGAAGGTGCTTTTCGAGGAGCAGCGGTTGGAAGAGGTTGACCTGGCAGATGCGGGCGAGCGTGAACACGGCCACGCCCTGCACCATCAGGGGTCCGAGGGACCGTGACGTTCGGAGCACCTTCGCGGCCTGGCGGGCCGAGTCGAGGAGACCGACGCGCTCGGCGGGCGAGTGACCGCCCCCACGGGGCGCCGCGATCGCGGGGAGGGCCGCGATCGCCGGAAGGGCCGCTGCACAGGCCAGGGAACCGAGCGTGGAGAGCGCGGTCAGCACGTAAGGGGCCTCGTGCCGGACCTGCATCAGGACGCCGACCAGCGGCCAGCAGGCGATCTTCGCCCAGAGGCCCAGCGCCCGGGCGGTGCCCTCGGCCTGTACGTAGTGATCGTCCGCGCCGTGCTCGTGCAGGTACTCGTACAGGTAGGCGCTGGAGGCCCCCGACACCAGGGAGCGGGCGGCGGCGATGGCCAGAAAATGCGCCATGAAGCCCGCGAAGGACGGCGAGGCGACCGGGATGAGGTTCGCCGCGGTCATCGCGGCCGCCCCGAGCTGCATGCAGCGGCGCTGTCCGATGCGGTCGGCGATGAAGCCGGTGGGTATCTCCAGCAGGCAGAACGCCACGTAGTAGACGCTCTGGATGCCGAAGATCTGACTGTCCGACAGGCCCGCCTGCTTCTGGTACTGGTAGAAGACCGGCATCCACCACAGCAGGTTGAACAACAGCTGGAACCCGTTGTTCAGTCGGATCACGCGGAGCACCGCGGCGGGCGGACGGACGCGGCGTTTCACGCGCGTGCGCAGGGAGATGGGCATGGGTGACCTTCGGGTGGGACCTGTGGGTGGGGCGGTATGCGTGGAAGTAGGGACGGGTCAGGCGCTGTACGGGCGCAGTTGAAGGATGTGGAGCGCGCCTCCCGGCGCGAGCAGCCATTCGATGTCGAGCGGCCCCGCGAAGGTGTAGTCCGTGGCGTAATGGGACTGGAGCAGGCGGCCCGCCAGAGCCAGCCGGCCCAGGTGGGCCCGCGTGTCCTGCGGCAGGTCCTCGGTGGCCGCGCCCAGCGAGATCGTGCGGCCGCCGCCCTCGACCGTGTTGTACAGGTACTGCAGGGGCATCGTCCGGCCGTCGACGACATCGGCCGTGGATCCGTGCGCGCAGTTGAGGTACACGTTGCGGAAATCGGCCCGGTTGGTCGGATTGCAAGTGACCATGACGCCTCCGAGCGGGGAGGGCTCGTAGCGCTGGACGATCACCCCCATGTAGGTGTCGTCCAGGGAGATGCCGGCCTGGTGGCGCAGCCGCACGCTGCGTGGGGAGAGCAGCGAGGCCCATACCTGGCGGATGGCGTCCAGCAGCCCGGGCAGATCGGTGACCTTGGTGTGGGACTCGTAGATCCCGGCAGCGGAGAATCCCGGCAGGTCCTCGGCGTTCGAGGAGGACCGCACGGCGAAGCGGCCCGTGCCCGCCAGGTGCTCGACCAGCTGTGTGTCCAGGGCGTGCACCAGGTCCTCCGGCACCGGGAGGGTGCGCACCAGGTGCTGCAATTGGAGGCAGACCGTGTCCGCGGCGTCCATGGAGTTCAGCTCCAGGGCCATCTTCAGCTTGCCGATGCTCTGTTGCACGGCCGGCGAGGAGTCCAGGAAGCGCTGTTGGACGGAGAAGGGGATGGCGATGCCTGCCGGCGCCTGGACGTGCCGGGTCAGGAACTCGCTCGCGTGCTGGGCGAGATCGCCGTCCTCGGGCATCCCCAGCCGGGCTCCCAGGTGGCCTAGCAGGTCGGCCCGGGGCGGGCGGGGCACGGAGTAGTAGCCGGTCAGTCGGCCCGATCCATGGCGCAGTACGTGGTGCAGTTCCCCGAGGTTGGCCGCTTTGGTGCCGTAACGGTTGCGGTCGCCGGCGCGCAGCGCGGACAGCGGCACGAGCGGTACATCCGTCACGTGCGGCGCGTCGAGGCGCACCCGCTGCGTGTGCCACGTCGGCTCGGCGAGGTCCGACGGCTCCTCGGCGCGCTCGATGGTGAACCCGCCGGCGGTGACCTCGTAGCGGACCCACGCACCGTCCAGCTTCTCGTCCGCGATCGTGTCGAGGACTCCGCGGACGATGGCGTTGGGGATGCCCCATCCGGCCGCCAGCATGTTGGTGTGCGACAGCGGCGTGGTGGGCTGGGCGTTGACCAGACCGGCGAGCCGCGGGATGTCGTCGGGGACCACCGGCATGGCGACGATGTCGTACCAGGTCAGGTCCGCGCGGGCGGCCAGGTATTCCTCGCCCGAGGCGAAGGCGCGGAGCCGGCCGGTGGCCGAGGCGAGCGTCAACGGCACGAAGGGCGCGGTCGCCAGGAGCACGTGACCCCGCGCACGGGGCACCACGGTCTCCGGCACCGCCGCGAGGGCGTTCTCCTGTCCGTGGTTGGCCGGCTTCAGCAGCAGCTCCATGGCGGGATCGAGGTGGGCCCGTACGAAGGCGTGGAACTCGATCAACAGGTCCGCGCCCATAGTGTCGGCCTCGGTGGTCTCCAGGACCATGAACGGCTCGTCCCGCTCCGGGCCGCCCCGGGAGTGCAGCGACAGGACACCGAGCAGGAAGCGCCGTGCGGGGTCCTGGTAGACGTCATGGTTGAAGCGGTCGAGTTCGGCGTCGAGCTGCTCGAGGGTCAGCCCCTGGATCTCGGTGGCTATGTAGTTGACGTGGAAGGAGTGCACGGCGCTGTCGAGGACGTGCCAGAGGCCCTGGTCGCGGTCCACGACGACCTTCACGTACGGGTGCCCGCCCAGCACCCCGGCCAGCTGCTCGAACAGGGGGAGCGTGAGCAGGGTGTCCACGGCGGCGCCCCGGGGGGACGGCGCGGCAGTGGTGGTTCCGGCGTTCGTCATGCGGTGCCCCCGAGCGTCGAGCGGTCGACGGACAGGGCGGAGGGCTCGGTGGGGGCGGGGGTGTGGGGGGCGACGCGCGGGGCGGCGAGGGCGTTCGGCAGGGCCGCGAGGATGCGGCCGCAGTCCGCCAGCAGCTCCTGCCCGGATTCGGCGGTGAGGAAGCACAGGGCGGCCATGGAATTGGCTCCTCCCGCCTCCTCGTACGGCGGGACCGGGCTGCCCGGCGCGAGGCTGTGTTCGAGCACCAGTTCCACGCGGGATCCCGGTGCGACCAGGGAGGGCCAGTCGACGACCTCGAAGTCCCAGGCGGGGAGCTCGGTCCAGGGCCTGCCCTCGGGGTCGACGGCGAAGACGACGAGCGATCCGGCGGCGCCCGCACCCGCGCCCCCGCGCCCGCCCTCTGTCAGCATCCGCTCCGGGTAGGCGACCTCACGGCCGAGCAGCTGGCACACCAACATGCCGATCATGTCGAGCCCGAAGACGGTCTCCACCTGCCGGGTGGTCATCACCCCACCGAATCGGGCCGCTGTCTCGATCAGCCACATGGCCCCCTCCGCGCCGAGTTTGATCTCGGTGTGGGTGGCGCAGGTGTCGAGTCCGAGCGCGTCCACGGCCGCGCGCGATACCTCCTCGATCCGCTGCTGCAAGTCGATCGGCAGGGCGGCCGGAGCCAGGCTCGCCCGCTCGGTGAAGGGCGCGATGGTCGGCATCCGCCCGGTGATGCACAGCGGGTGGTAGCGGCCGTCGGCGACGATCCCCTCCACGCTGACGTAGTCGCCCCACCCGTCCCCGTCGAACCAGTCGGACGCCTCTCCAGTCACGATCTCCTCCAGCAGGAAATCGTTGACGCCCTCGTCGGCGGCGTGCAGTTCCGCGTAACCCTGTGCGGAGGAAGCTTCCATGACGGAACGTCCGGTCTTCCAGGCCTCCTCGGCCTGCTGCTCGTTCCACACGGTGAGATGGGCCGTGGAACCCGCGCTCCAGGCCGCCTTCAGAAGAAGTGGCGGCCTCAGGGTTTCGAAGGCGGCCGTGATGTCCTCCGGAGCGTGGACCTCGGCGAACCCCGGAACGGGCACCCCGGCGTCACGCCAGATCCGGCGCATCAGACGCTTGTCCCGCGCCCCCGCGACCCGTTCGCCGGCGCCGCGCAGACCGAGCCGCAGGCTCGCGTGGGCGACGGCCACCACCGCGTACTCCGACAGGGTCAGCAGCGCCTCGGCACCGACGCGGCGGGCGTGGGAGCAGATCAGATCGACCAGTTCCACCCCCTCCCCCGGCGGGGCGGTGGTGACCGACGCGCACCCGGGCAGCCACACCGACTCGGTGATCCGGGGCAGCGGCGCGAGCGCCAGGACGTGCACCTCGGCGTGGGCGGCCATGCGCGGGACCGCGTACTCCAAAGGAGGGCCGCCCTTGGCATAGACGAAGAGGATCGGGGTCATGGTGCTCCTGAGGTCGATGGGGACGCCGCGTGGCGCGACGGCGTCGTCGGCGGAGGATCCGTACGCCGCGTCACCACGTATGGACCAGGGGTAACTAGACCACGACGGAAATCGGCGGACGCACAGATGTACGCCTACTCAGTTAGGCGTTCGCCAAACAACCGCGCTCACCAAGTGGGGCCGGTACGGGGCTGTTTCAGCCATGCGCGCGGGGCCCGCGGGAATCACGCGTCCGCGGGGCACTCCGGGGGGCTGCGCCGTGGACGAGGTCGATCAAGTTCTGGCAGAGCGCGGCGACTCGGTCGGGGGCCCGTCCGAGGGGGCCGTCGAGCTGGTCGTCGAAGACGAAGAAGAAGGCCATCATCGGTGCACAAATCCAGCTGCGGGCCAAGGGCGTAGGGGAATCCGTAAGCGGCCAGAGACGGCATGTCCCACGACGCGTACCAGTGCAACGACTCGCGGCTGGTGATCAGGCCCTGGCCCTGCACCCAGCGGAGGTTCCGCAGCCGAGCGCCGTCCAGATCCGGGCTGACCGCTAACGGGAAGGCGAGCTCGAAGTGGATGTCCTGCGGCACGGGGGTCCCCCATACGATCCGCCAACTGTTCGAATGAAGTCTCGGTGGGTTCGGGTGGGCTGTGACCTGCGGAAACGAGGCAAGGCCGAAACCGGCGGTACGACGGCCGAACGGCGTGCCCACCACGCGAAGGCTCGGGGGGCGACCACACCGCGTCGCGCGTCGGCTTGCGCCGGTACTCCACGGTCCTGTCCTTCGCCGCCCAGGCCGCGAGTGCACCGCTGTGTGTGACCGGACGCGCCCGACAGCGGAGGGGGCGGGGGCGTGAATGTGCGCTGCGGGAGTGCTGTCGTGCGCCCCCACGTGCACGGATGAGCGGCTGCCTGGTGGGCACCTCGTTTGCGGAGTGCGCGGTACGGGTGTGCCTGCAGGGGAGGGAACGGTTCTGTGTCCCGCCTGCGACCGCGCGGGCGGTTGCCGTTCGATGTGCTGCCGAAGTCGGGGGGAGTTGGCGCCGTGGGTGATCAGCAGGTTCAGCAGGTTCAGGGTGGTGTGCCGTGGTTGGGTCACGTGGCGCAGATGGTGCGTGATCCCCTCGCCTTTCTCAGCTCTCTGCGGGGAGGGCCGGCGGTAGTGAGGGTGCAACTGGCCGGGCGTGTGGTGTACGTGGTCAATGCGGCCGAGGCGGCCCACCGGGTGCTGGTGTCGTCGGTGTTCGACAAGGGCGGGCCGTTCATGGACACGGCGCGGGTCCTGGTCGGCAATGGTGTGATCACCTGCAGCAACGCCGATCACCGGCGTCAGCAGCCGGTGATGAGGCCGGCGTTCCACCGCGACCAGGTGGCCCGGTATTCCGCGGTGATGGCTGAGTGCGCCGCGCAGGCGGTCGGCGGGTGGCGTGAGGGTGAGCTGCTGGATGTGGAAGCGCGCATGTACGGGCTGGCGGCACAAGTGGTGGCTCGAACTCTGATCGCGGCCCCGGCCGGCCGTAAGGCAGCGGACACGATGGCTTCGGCCCTGCCGGTGTTGCTGGAGGGCATGTTCCGCCAGTTGCTGGTGCCCTGGCCGCTGCTGCATCGTTTTCCGCTGCCGGCCAACCGTCGTTTCCGTCGGGCCCAGGTCCGCCTGGAGCTGGCCGTTGGTGAGGTGATCGCGCAGTACCGGGCCGGCGAGGCGCCGGGAGACGACTTGCTGTCCTTGGTGATGGCAGCGGGCGACGACGACGGCCGCCCGCTTGACGACACGGAAGTGCGTGATCAGGTCCTGTCGGTGCTGGCCGCGGGCGTGGAGACCACCGCATCCCTCCTCGCCTGGACACTGCACGCCCTGGCCGACCACCCGGACGTGGAGAGCCGGCTGTGGGCCGAGCTGGACCGCGAGCTCGCCGGACGCGCTCCCGCCTTCGCCGACATCGAGCGCCTGCCCTACACCCGTCAGGTCCTCACCGAGGTGCTGCGGCTGTGGCCTCCTACCTGGATGCTCAGCCGTGTCGCCCTGGAGGAGACCGTGCTCGCCGGGTTCACCGTTCCCGCAGGCGCGGATGTGATCCTCTCCCCCTACGCCCTGCAACGCGACCCCGGCGTCTTCCCCGACCCGGAGAATCTGGACCCGGACCGGTGGCTGCCCGAACGCATCTCCCCCGCCCAGCGCCAGGCATTCATGGCCTTCGGCGGCGGCCGCCGCAAGTGCCTGGGCGAGCATTACGGCATGACCGAGACGATCCTGGCCCTCGCCGGGATCAGCAGCCGCTGGCAACTGCGCAAGGCCGACACCACCCCGTTGCGGCCCCTGCCCCGTTTCCTGCTCACCCCCAAAGCCGGCCCTCTCGTTGCAACCCGCCGCACGATGTCGCCCGCCATGCGCCAAACCAACAGTCGGGAGCAGTGATGAGAACCTGCGACCACGCAGAGGACGGCGCCCCCGAGGGCGGCATAGCTGGGTCGCCCGAGGAGCACCCCTGCTTCCGGATGCCGCTCTTCCCCCGGTTCACACCGGCCCGGCGCCGCCCCGGGATCGAGGCGTTGGAAGAGCGCTGCGCGCTGCGTCTCGCCACACTCCTGCGCGACGCCTACGACAGCCGGCAGGAGCTGGAGACGTTCCTGGAACACCGCACCAGCCTGTGGAACCTGCTCACCTATGCCGACGCTCGCGAGGACCGCATCGAACTGGTCTGCGCCTGGATCGACGTCCTGTTCAGCATCGACGACGTCTTCGCCCAGGCACCACCCTCGCGAATCCGGGAGCTGGGCATCCACGAACTGCCTGCCGTCCTCGACGGCAGACAGCCCACCGAGGACACCCCCTTCACCCGGACATTCGCGGAGCTGCGCGATCAGACCCTCCCCCTCGCCTCCCCGCGCGTGTGGCAGCGCTACGCGCGCACCTTGCACGAGTTCCTGGAGGCCTGCCACGCCGAGCGTGACCTCGTCAAGGACCTCGCGGCACTGGACCTGCCCACCTACGAGAAGTACCGCAACAGCTCGATCGGGGAATGCTGCTTCCCCCTCCTCGAATTCGGCCTCGGCATCGACCTCAGCGACCGCCTGGAGAAGCTTCCCGAACTACAGCGCCTCAACATGCTGGTGGCCCGCCACTGGATCGGCGTCAACGACGTCTTCTCCTACCGCAAGGAGCTCTACAGCGGCGACACCATGAACGAGATCCAGCTGGCGCTCGCCGAGAACGGCGGCGACCTCCAAGCAGCCGTCGACCGCATCGCCACGACCGTCCACCGCACCGAAACCGAGTTCGACCACCTCACCACCACACTGCGCGCCGGCGCGGCAAACCAGGACAGCAGCCTGCGCGCGTACCTGGACGCGCTGGAGGCGATGATCGCCGGAAACCTCGAATGGTCCTACCTCACCCCCCGCTACAACGGCCGCGGCCACCACTGGAACGGCCTGACCGACGCCACCGTCATCCTCACCCCCGACCGCACTCTCTACCGGCCCCACGAGCACGTGTGAACAGGCACATCCGTGGCAGCGGGCCGTCGTCGGCATTGGCGCACGACGGCAGCAGCCCGGGCCGGGGACATGGCCGAGCTGTGCCGCTCCGTCGGGGCCGCTGAACTGGGGGCGAGCGGTCACTCCCAGGCGTAGCGTCCGGCTCCGTGTCCGCGGACTACAGGGGGCGGACTTGCGTGGCTTGCAGGCCCTTTGCGCCTTTCTCGGTCACGAAGGAGACCCTTTGGCCTTCCTTCAGGCTGCCGGGGCCGTTGTTGCTCTCAATGGCCTGGTGGTGAACGAAGAGATCCTCACCCCCGGCAGCTGCCCGCTGCCCCACTGCCCTCCGCAAGCCCTCCCCCGCCCGGGAACGGAGCCGACGCGTAGCGGCAGGGCTCCGCCGGAACCGGCAACCACCGCCGGGTCCTGGTCCTGGTCCTGGTCCTGGTCCTGGTCCTGATCGCCGAGGGTCAGGTGTGCAGGCGGCTGTTGGGGCCGTCCTGGTCCTCGGTCGTTTCGTCGTTGAACCAGTAATCCCCCGCGGCCAGATAACGGAACGAGTGGACGCTCTTCATAGACAGCGCGACCGTTACGGCGCGCTTGCCGTCCTTGCGGGCCTTGAGGGTGTGGACGCCGGGCTGCCAGTCGTTGAAGTCACCCACCACGCTGACCGGACCCGGCGGGATGTCCGCGGAGAGGACGAAGGTGACCTCGGTGCGGTCCTTCTTCAGTGTGCGCTCCAGCATGAGGCAGACTCCTGGCGGGGGTAACGGATGGATACGCCGCCCATCGTCGGGGGCCGGCACACCGGCCCCCCGCAGACCCGGCCACCCACCGACCCGCCATCACCCGCCCACCGCTGTCACGCGCCCCGCCGCTCCCGGATAGGCGTCGCGGGCCTACCTGCTCACACAAAGAGTCGCCGGGCACCGGGCCCACCGGCGGTTGCAACGTCACCCTGGGTTCCTCCCGAAGCGAGTGCGGTTGCGTCCCCTTGAGCAGGACCGGTCGAGCGCCGACCTTGTCGGCCGCCTGTGTGGTCAGAGGCGGAGGACGACCAGGGCGGTGTCGTCGGTGATGCCGGCGGGCGGGATCAGGTCCGTCAGGAGGGCGTCGGCGAGCTGGTCGGGGTCGACGGTGCGGTGGCGGGTGAGGGAGTCGGCGAGGCGTTGGAGGCCGGTGTCGATGTCTTCGTGGCGGCGCTCGATGAGTCCGTCGGTGTAGAGGACGAGGGTGGAGCCGTCGGTGAAGGGAGCCTGGCTCTGGGGGCGGGGTACGTGCTCGGGGCGGGCCCCGAGCGGGGGGTCGGTCGCCTGGTCGAGAAACGTCACGGTGCCGTCCGGGTGGCAGAGCAGAGGCGGTGGGTGGCCGGCGCTGCTGTAGGTGAGGATGTGGCCGGCCCAGTCGACGAAGACCGAGACGGCGGTGGCGGACTCCGCGCCGTCGACGTGGCGGGCGTACAGGCCGAGCACTTCGAGGGCCTGGGCGGGCCCGGCTGCCACCCGGGAGGCGGCGGACAGGGCGCTGCGGAGCTGGCCCATGACGCCGGCGGCGTGCAGGCCGTGGCCGACCACGTCACCGACGGCGACGGCGGTGTGGTCGCGGTGGGGCAGGTCGGTCAGGTCGATCAGGTCGTACCAGTCGCCGCAGACGTTGAGGGAGCCGGTGGCGGGCCGGTAGCGCACCGCTGCGCGGTGGCTGAGCGGGCCTGGGGCGGGCAGCATCGCCTGCTGGAGGTGGAGTGCGATCTCGCGTTCGCGGGCGTGGGCGTCGCGCAGGCGCTGGTTGAGGTCCTGGAGTTCGCGGGCGCGGGTGTAGAGCTCTGCTTCCAAGACCCGGGCTCCGTCACCCCCGCTGCGGCTGCCGCGGGCGCGGATGAGCTCGGTGACCTCCTCCACCCGGTGCAGCACCAACGCCACGGCGCCGTCCGGACCGGCCACCGGAACGTTGACCGGGCTCCAGTACCGCTCCTCCCACACCCCCGGCCGCTCGGGGTCCTCCACGTCGTAGCGCTGCAGTGCCATGGTGTCGCTCTCCCCGGTGGAGGCGACTCTGCGCAGGGACGCGTGCAGGTTGCTCATCCCGCTCGCGGTCGGGTCGTCGGGGTTGTCGGGGAAGACGTCGAACAGGTAGCGGCCCATCACCTGCTCGCGCGTGCGGCCCGACAGCGACAGGTATGCCTCGTTGGCTTCGGCGAACACCAGGTCCGGCGTCATCAGGGCGACGGCGCCCGGCAGGGCGTGGAAGACCGCCTCGAAGTCGATGCTGCTCACTTTTCACCTACCCGGCGGGAGACCTCTTCGATCTTGCACTCCTCATTGCCACGGGCAGGACGGGGCGTTCCGGCCCGGTGGCGGGGGGCCCGGCGGCGGTGTGGCCT
The DNA here is from genome assembly GCF_040611715.1 of Streptomyces sp. NPDC006544. NCBI lineage: Bacteria > Bacillati > Actinomycetota > Actinomycetes > Kitasatosporales > Streptomycetaceae > Streptomyces > Streptomyces sp. NPDC006544. Next base: position 18,580 of record NZ_JBEXOV010000018.1, read on the forward strand.
CGCAGCCGGCCGGCGTTCCTGTCCCCGGAAGGCCGCGGACGCCATCAGCGTGGGCCTTCGTGCTGCGCGAGTGCGTTCTCCCTCAGGTCCGGTGTGACGCGCAGGGTCCTGGCGAACCATGTGCCGTAGCGGTCGCCCAGGAAGGGCGCCGAGGCGCCGTGGAGGATGATGCTCAGGCCGACGGTCACCGCGATGACCTCGCTCAGCAGGGTTCCCCCGGGCAGGTGTTCTTCCAGGGCGAGCAGGCCGAAGACCAGGGATGCGAGCCCGCGCGGGCCGAACCAGCCGACGTAGGCGAGGGAGGCGGGGCGTAGGCCGGTGCCGGCCAGTGCCAGTGCGACGGGCAGCATCCGGATGACGGTCAGGCTGAGCAGCGCGTAGAGGACCATGCGCCAGCTCAGGTGCCCGAGTGTGGGTCCCAGGATGACGGCGCCGAAGACGAGGAAGCTGAGCGAGGCGAGGAGGAGGCCGAGTCGTTCGGTGAACCTGGTGTTCTGCGCGGGGTCAGAGTCCTGGCCGGAGATGCCGAGGCCGGCGGGGGTGCGCCGCAGGTGGATGCCGAAGGCCAGGCCGGCGACCCAGGCGCCGATGAAGCCGCTGCCCTCCACCACGGCGCACAGGACGTACGCGATGAACGGGACGGCGAGTACCAGGAACTGCCGCCAGTCGGAGCTGCTCCACCCGCGGGCGAGCGACCAGCGCAACAGGCTCGCCCCGGCCCAGCCGGCCGCGATCCCGATCGCGCCGCTGAGCAGCAGGGCGCGCAGGAACGTCTCGGCCACGCCCGGATGGCCATGGCCCTCACCCGCCGCCGCCAGCGCCAGCACGAAGAAGGGGAGGGCCAGGCCGTCGTTCAGACCGGATTCGACGGTCAGGCCGCCCCGGATGAGCGGGGGCACCCGCTGGTTGGAGAAGGCCTGCTGTCCGAGCGCGGCGTCCGTCGGCGCCAGGATGACGGCGACCAATGCCAGCTCCCACACGCCCAGGCCGGGCAGCAGCGGCCAGGCCGCCAGCCAGCCCAGAGCCATCGTGGCCGGCAGGCCGACCGCGAGCAGCCGCAGCGGCAAGAACTCCTCCCGGCGCAGGTCCCTGGCCTTGATCCCGGCCGCGTCCGCGAACAGCAGGAGCACCAGTGCGCCTTCCAGGAGCGTCCGCGTGACCTCGGGATCCTTCGCCCGGTCCAGCAGGTCCAGTCCCAGCGGGCCGATCGCCACCCCGACGAGCATGAACACCATCGGTCCCGAGAGCACCGTGGTCGACAAACGGCGTGAGAGCGCCCCGTATCCGACGACCACAGCCCCGGCGACCACGACGGCCCAGCCGTTCATCCTCACTCCTCACCCCCCGCCTCACGCAGACAGGCGAGTCTGACCCTATGGCGGCGCCGGTCAGACCTGCGGGAACCGTGCTCCGCACGCGCCCGGCTCGGCCCGGTCGGCCCAACGCGGGCGCATCGAAGGGGACGAGGGACGCCGGTTCCCGGGCGCGGGGCGGCAGGTCCGGGCGGCGGCTGCGGGAGGTTCTCAGTCGACGGGTTCCACGGTCGGGAAGGTCCAGGTGCCGTCGGGGATCTCGGGGTGTGGCCGGTAGAGCCGGACGGTGTGGTTCCAGCCGTCCATCGGTGGCAGTCAGTTGGGCCGCCCGTCGGCGCACCCTCCCCGATTGGTGATCACCGAGCCGTCCGGGTCCGTCTGGGTGTTGAACTGGTTGAGGACGCAGCCGTCCTCGCTGCTGTCCTCGAAGTAGCCGTCGGCGATGTAGAGGGAGATCGACCAGAACCCGTCGACGGGCACGTCACCGACCACGATGCGGTACTTCCCGACGCGCAGGCCGGGGGCTCGACGATCAGGTAGAGCGCCTCGTCCTCGGGGAGGCCGGCCCAGCCCGTCGCGGTACCGATGAGGTGACTCCTCCCCGCCGTAAAGGACGGGGCTTCCTGTTACGCCGTGTTGGCGTTGCAGCGGACCAGCCCGGCCCGGTTCAAGACGTTGATCGCGCCCACGGTGTCTGCGTGCGCGGTGTGGCCGCATGAGACGCAGTGGAACTTCTGCTGTGTGGGACGGTTCGACGTGGCCTGTTGCCGGTGTGCGGGGACAGCGGCTTCGGCCGGGACCGGCTGCCGGGGGCCGCAGCGGTGGAGGGTGCCTCCATAGCCTTGGTCAAGGTCGTGGGTCAGGATTGCGGAATAACGATCTGGTTCCGCACCTACTACGAGGACGAAGATCTGTGGCTGTATTTCGACGCCGATGACGAAGGCTGGGCAGCGCGACGGGTTGAGGTCCAGGCGCAGGACTCTCGTCCGTCCGGTGACGGCGGCCTCCTTGGAAGAGGTGCTGCACTTGCCTGATCATGCCGATCTCGCGGCGTGTTCCGCTATGAACGGCAGTAAGGCGTCCTCGCCGAAGGTCCCATGAACGGGTGGCAGGATCAGCCGCAGGCGGCCAATATCCCCGCGGAGGAGTTCGAGCGGCTGTGGACTGAAGCGCGGCGGGCTCCGGGCGATTCAGCCTGACCTGGCGGGCTGAGATTCGTAGAAGGTTCCTTCGCGGAGCATCGCGAAGAGGACGTCTGCCCGTCGTCTGGCGAGGCAGAGCAGGGCCCGGGTGTGGTGCTTGCCCTGGGCGATCTTCGGCAACGGTACGGGCACAGGTCTCGGTGACATGCAGTTGCGACGTTCCGAGATCACTGGGGAGACAGTGCCGCGTTTCGAGGATGCGGCCGGATGGCGGGAGCCCCTGCCGACCGCGGCGTCTCTCGGCCGCGCTCATCCGCCCCGACGGCATTGCCGCCTGGGCCGCCGCCCCGGGCCTGTCCCCAGACACCGCAGCTCTGGCGACCGCACTGCGCCCCTGGCTCGGCGAACCGCACACACGTACGCCGAACGGCCAACAAGGTGAACATGGCCAACCTGCAGGCAGGAGAAGCACCGGACAACGCAGAGGGGAGGTCTGATTGTGTGCGATCCACTCTGCCGCCGGTTCGGCACAGATCTTCCCTGATGCTGCCGAAAGCCCACCCCGCCTCCGCACCGGCAAAACATCCGAGGAGCAGGAACGACGATGGCACCCGATCCGACAACCGCCCAGGTGACCATGACCCTGGCTGCCCTTGCAGCCACCGGGGCCACCCCGCGTCCGTCCGGGGAAACCCCGCAACAACAGACCGACCGAATCATCACCGGCATCAACGCCCAACTGAGCGATCCCAGCCTTGCAACGCAAGGCGCGTGGAGGCTGGTGTGGCTCGCCCTGAGCGAGGCCAACGCGAATATGGCCTACATCGCACGGAGCACCAACGGCTCGAACGAGTTCGCCGTGGTCACTCGCGGAACAGACGCCGATCTGACCGACATCCTCGAGGACCTCGACGTCGGCACACTCGTCCCGTTCCCCGAGAGCGGATCACCCAAGCCCGTCGCCGTTTCCAAGGGGGCCATGGATGCGTTCAAACGGGTTGTCAACGCCCGCTCGATCGCCTCACCCTCCCCGAACGTCACGCTCGCTCAGGCGCTCACCGCCGCACTCAACTCGGCGCCCGCCTCGCCGCAGCCGACCGTCTATCTGACCGGTCACAGCTTGGGCGGTTGCATCGCCACCATGCTCGCGCCATACCTGCAGGCACAGACTTGGCCGAAACAGCCGAAGTTCGCGGTGATCACCTATGCCGCTCCCACCGCCGGCGTACAGAGCTTCGTCGACTACTTCGATTCCGTGCCGTGGGTCATCGACGAGCGCCACAACAACGCCTACGACCTGGTACCGCACGCGTGGGCCGATCTCGACACCACCGCCGGCTGGTACCCCAGCCCGGGACCGCAGGCAACCGAGGAAGTGAAGCTGGTCATCGGGGCGATCTCCAAGCGCACCAAAGGCAACGTCTACGTCCAGCCCGGCACGCTCTGCCCGATGAACACCAGCTACACGAGCCTTGCCAAGAACCTGGTCAACAAGACCACCCAGGACTTCCTCGGCCAGGTCGCCTTCCAGCACGCCAATTCCACCTACCTGGACCTGGTGGGAGCGCCTGCCGTCCCTTCCGCACCGGTGGTGACCGACGTGACCCCCACCTTCGGCGAACCAGGCGCCACGGTGACCATCAACGGCACCGGTTTCAGTGAGGACAGCATGGTCGACTTCGGCCACTTCGCCTGCCCCACGCGCAACATCGACTCCGACAGCAGGATCACCGCTAAGGTCCCCGACGGAACCGGCGTCGTCCACGTCCGCGTCACCAACACCCTCGGCACCTCCCCGGCCGTCGCGATGACGCAGTTCGCCTATGGCGGTCCCGCACCTGTGGTGGTCAGTGCCGTCAGCCCGACCAGCGGAAACGTCGGCACCCTGGTCACCATCAGCGGATCGGGCTTCGCCGATGGCGCCACCGTGCACTTCAAGGACAAGGCATCCGATTCGGTCACGTTCGACTCTCCCGGACAGATCACCGCAACCGCGCCCGGTCAGCTCGACGACCGCCAGACGGTGAACCTCACCGTGACGGTCGGCAACGCCACCTCTCCCACCACCCCGGCCGACGAGTTCACCTACACCGGACGGTAGCGTCCGCACGCGCCGTTCCCGGGGTGGCCCTTCGAGCAGCCTCGGGCCCTTCCCGGCCGGCCGAACCGTGCCCGGTCGAGGGATCGCTCCTGGCCGCGCCTGGTGGTCCCGCGGGGGAGCTGTTTGCGCCGCGGGACCACAACCTGATCTGGCGGCCGGGCGGGCCGCGGTCGAAGCCTCCGACGCGACCCCGGCGGCCCGGTGCGCGACGCTGACCGACGCTTCCACACCACGCCCGTGATCGGCACCCGCATCTTCACCTATCCCAGCGACGCCCTGCGCTCCCCTGTCGCCGGGAAACCGCGCACCGGCCGAGCCACTTCACCGGCGGCGCGGATCCTCATGGCACACACGAGCATGGTGCAGCGGACCCTGAGCGACCTCAGTCCGGCGGGGGCGCACGCGTCTCGCAACGCCCTGCTCGAACTCGCCAAAGGGCTGATCCTGGACGCCGGCCGCCTCCTCGGTCTGCTCCTCGACGGCCTCCAGTACGGAGCGGACGGTCCAGCGTCCGGCTCGTGAGCCGGCTTCACTGGTCCTCTCACGAGTCCCATCTGACCCTCTGTCACGACACCCCGCATCTCGGGGGAACCTCAGCCGGCCATCTGCTGGACGGCCTGGTCGGACAGGACAACCCGTGCAGCCGGATGGACAACCACGCGCGATGTAGCAGCCTCGGAGGCGCAAAGCCGTTGCGCTCAGCCCCGCTGTCGTTCCTCGTCGTCCGCCGGGTGGACCAGTGCCGCGCGCAGCTCGCGCGTCAGGGAGTCGGCCCGGGCGACCAGCTTCTGGTCGGCGACCATCACCATGCCGTAGCTGCCCTTGTCACCCCACAGGCACACGGCGCGCCGAGCACCGTCGGGGGCGGTGAGGTCCACGCACTCCAGCCAGCCCCCGGCCGGTCCGGCCGCCGGTTTCCAGGACCGGTGCACCGTGACGTCGGCGTGGTCGGCCCCGGCGCGTACGGCGTCCGCGCCGGAGCTCAGAACGTCCGCCGACATGTCGTGCAAGTCGCCCGTCAGTACGTGGACGCCGATGCGCCCGTCGTTGTTCTTGAGGTCGCCGTAGACGTGGGTGAAGGACTCGTACTCCACTGGGTCGGTGGCGGCGACCTTCTCCATCTGCTCGTTGAGCGGGGAGTTCCACAGGAGCCTCATGCCCTGGAAGGTGGCCGGGGCGGCGACATCGTACCGCGGATACTCGGTGCGCAGCTCGTATGACCACGCCCCGGCCCCCACCAGGCTGCTCAGCACCACCGCCGTTCCCGCCAGGGCGAGTCCCAGCTCGCGGCGCGAGTACGGCGGTACGGGCGGCAGCTCGGGCAGCGGTGAATCCCGCGGGACCGGATGCGCGGCGGCGGAATGCTCGCCCCGGTTCCGGGCGCGGCGCAGTACCCTGCCCAGCCAGAAGGGCAGCGCTCCGTAGGCCACGAGCCCGGCCCACCACAGCCATTGCGGAAGCGCCAGGCAGACCACGGCGACGAGGGCCGCGCCGAGCAGGACGGCGCGCACGAGTCCCGACTCGAACGGCCCGCGGACGAGCGGCAGCAGGAGCACCCGACCGGGCCTGTCCAGTGCCTCGAGGGCCTCGGCGAGCATCGCGCGGCGCGCGTCGTCCGGCCGCTGCCCAGCATCGGCCCGCGCCTGTTCGGCCGCGGCGCGCACGCTGCGGCCGGCCACCAGTGCCTGCCGCAGGTCGTACTGCTGCGTACGGGCGATGCGCGGCGGCCGCGCCCCCCCTGTCGCCGGCAGCCCTCAGCCACGGCGCGTTCTGCGCCTGGGCCACGCGCCGGGCTTCGGGGGAGTCGGGGGCCAGCTCGGCCACCCGCGCAGCGAGGACGGGGCCCCGGGTGTTGCGGGCCGGGCGGTCCTGGAAGTCGCTGCGCAGGCAGAGCTCCGCGTACCCGGCGAGCAGCCCCAGGTGGTCGGGGAACACCTCGAGGGCGTCCCGGTAGACCTGTTCGGCGCGGTCGTCCTCCTCGTCGTCGTCCTCGGCCACGTGCGCGAGCGCGAGGAACAGCGACAGCTCGGCGTCCGGCCCGTATGCCTCCAGTCCCGTACGGGCTGTCTGCCGGGTCTCGTTCCACCGCCGCGCGGCGAACAGCGCCCGGGTCGCGGCACGGGCGCTGTCGACGCCTTCACCCGTCGCCACGTCCTGCGCGGCGCCGCCGGACGCAGATGTGTTCGCGTCTGCGACTTCCTCCTCGGCGCCGCCGGCTATCGCGGGAGCGTCCGACGCCGCGTCACCGGCCGGACTTGCGCCGTCATTGCCCTCATTGGCCTGGTTGTTTTCATTCGTACCGTGCATGGCTATTGCGCCCCACCCCTGATTGTGCGGCCGGACTCCCTCCCGGCCGCGCAACTATCGCTTGCAAATCAGAGTCCGTCAATCCACCGCATCGACCCAGTGGAAACCGTAGTTGCACCCACTGCCGGGCCCGCAAGGGTGAACGCGACGGCATAGGCGTGATCGGTGTTCGCGGCGGACACCATGCCGCAGAGCACCGAAACAGGCCCGCCGGAACAAGCTCATCGCGGACCAGCTCACCGCCCTCGTAGAGCCCCGTATCCACTGGCCGCAGCAGGGAGTCACACCCTGCCGGAAAGTACGTGGGAAAGGCACCTCAGGCCCAGCTGAAACCGCCTCTCGCACGCCTTCGACCGGACCTTCGGGCTGCTCCGCTCCCAGCGCCTACCGCCCAGGACGACGGCTTCGGCAAAGCCGTGGACACGACCACCTGGGACCTCATCACATGGGGCCTGACCTGCGTATTTACCCTCAGGTGCCTAGGATGGGCATGTACCGGAGACGGCGTGGAAGCAGCTTCGGCTGCTTCGGCGACATCCGCCCACAAACATGCTCAGGACAGCCCAGGAGGGTGCTTCATGACGGAGTCCGGCAACCCCAGTCAGCCCGCGAACGTGCACGAGTACACCAGGAGTCACATCCAGGTGCTCGAGGCCCGCGAGGCGATACGCAGGCGCCCCGGCATGTACATCGGCTCCATCGGCGAGCGCGGCCTGCATCAACTGGTGTATGAGGTCGTCTCGTACGCCGTCGACGAGCACCTTGCCGGCCACGCCGACACCATCGATGTCACGATCACCGCGGACGGCGGCGTCCGCGTCGCGGACAACGGGCGGGGCCTGCCCGTCGAGGTGGAGAAGCCCACCGACAAGCCGGCCATCGAACGCGAACTGACGGAGCTGTCCTTCGGCTCCAAGCCCCACACCGGCTACGGGGTCTCCGGCGGCCTCAGCGGCCTGGGCCTGTGCGTGGTCAACGCGCTGTCCAGCCGTCTCACGGTCGAGGTCCACCGAGGCGGCCACCGTTGGACCCAGGAGTACGAGAAGGGCACCGCTGTCACTGCCTTGACGAGGAACGAGGAGACGGGCGAACACGGAACCACGATTGCGTTCCTGCCCGACGCCGACGTCTTCGAGACCACCCGCTACTCGTTCGCCACGCTGGCGGAGCGCCTCCAGGAACTGGCCTTCCTCAACGGGGGCCTGGCCATCTCACTCACCGACGAGCGTCCGGAGCGGCCGGTCCGCTACCACCACTCAGACGGCCTTCGGGCCTACGTCGCCCACCTCAACCCCTACCCCCCAAGCCTCGTCCACTCCCCCGCCATCGCCTTCGAGTCGGAGAACCAGGACAAGACGATCTTCGTGCAGGTCGCCATGCAGTGGAACACCTGGCCCGCGGGAGAGTTCCGCTCCTTCGCGAACAGCGCCCGCACCCCTGAGGGCGGTGCCCACGAACAGGGCTTCCGTACCGCACTCACGGACATCGTCAACGACTACGCGCGCCGACAACGGCATCTGTCCACACACGACAAGGACATCGCGGCCGAAGCCATCCACGAGGGCCTGACCGCGGTCATCTCCGTAAAACTCACCCATCCCATCTTCGAAGGCTCCACCAGAACCAGGCTCGGCAATCCCGAAGCGGACGCCTACGTCCAAGAGGTCGTCCGCGAGCACCTCACCGACTGGCTTGACCACCACCCGAACGAAGCCGCGGCCATCATTCGCCACATCCTCAACGCCTCTACCTGACGCGGGAAGGAGCGACGCAGGACCTCCAGCCGGGGAGCAAAACACCTGGTGGTCGCTGTCACGGACGGCGACCGAATCGCCGGGAAACCGTGCGCGAACGAGTAGACCGCAGGCGGCACCGCCACCGCGCTCGCCCACGGCGCGGGCGCCCGCTACTGGCCGCCCCCCACAGCCGGTCCTTGCGCATTGCGCCGGAGCCCGTCGCGGAGGCGGACGGCCTGGGTGGCCAGGCGTGAGCGGCCGGGGCGAGCCACGACCTCGGCGAGGCCCACGGGCTCGTGCCACACCGCTGCCGACGGGGGCTGTGTCCGGTCCGGCCACAGCTCGCCGATCCGCGCGCTGTCCGCCGGTATAGATGGGCCCGTGTGGTCTCAGTGGTGGCGAGAACCAAGGCTGCGAGGGCCAAGGGTCCTGCTCCTTGGCGAACCGGTGGCGAAGGCGCTTAGGACCGTACGGCAGGGTCGGCCGCGGTGTCGAGAGCATAGGAGGCGCCGATACGCATGGCGGGGTCGGAGTCGTTGAGGAGAGGCAGAAGCACGGGGGTTCCTGTGGTGATCGCAGCTCGAGCGGCGGCCACCGACCAGCCCGCTGGGTAGCCGGTCACCTCGACGCCGTAGTCGTCGTAGCCGTTGAGGATGGCGTGCAGGGGGCCGGAGCGGTGGAGGAGGAGTTCGTCGCGTGAGGCGATGCCGAAGTGAAGGGCGCGGGCCGGGGCGGCGAGACCTCCGAGCGCGGCGGCGCGGTGCGGATGGTGGGGGTCGGTCGCGATGCGGATCAGGAACGGCACAGCGAGAGCGGCGGCGGTCCGGCTGTCGTTGGCGCACATGCCGATCAGCACACCCATCGCGTTGCGCGCGGTCCCGTCGCCGGCGCGCAGTCGCTGAACAGCATCCCGGGCCTCCTCCCCGTGAGGGAAATTCCCCCACGGAAGGTCGTCGAGGACGGCTCCGTCGATGGTCTCGGGCCGGATGGCCGCCACCACAGCCCGGCCGTCAAACGGCCCTCCCGCGTACGAGGCCGGATCGGCCCCGTCCACCAGAGCCCGGCACATCGCGAACGCCGGATCAGTCCGCCAATCCCCCACACCCCACCGCCGAGTACACAGAGATTCGATCATGCGCGATCCGTACGACTCGAAGCCACCTGGGCGGTCAGGGTGCAGCACCCCGCAGACCGTCGTGAACCCCAAAACCCCCAGATCAACATCTGCCTGCGTTTATCGCTTGGGCCATCTATCGCGCGCAAGGGCCAAGTACCGGGCTCAAGGGCCAAGTACAGCGCTCAGCCATGGATCAGTGGAACCAGACGACGAGGCGTACGTTCTCCGCTCCGTGGACTTCGCTGAGGATGCTCATGACGTTCCAGACCCGGCCCCAGTCGGTGTCGATCCCTGCGGCTGAGGCGCGGGTTCGTGTGCCTGAGGCGTTGGTTTCCTGCCAGTCCGTGGTTTCGAGCTCGGCCCACGTCAGCCAGGTGGTCCCGTGCACATCGTGGGGGCCGCCGTAGCCGGCGAACACACTGCGCAGCCCATCCGAGGCGTCGTCCGGGAAGCCGCGATCTTCTGCCAGGGGCCGGAAGCCGTAGGAGTTTCGGATTCCGAAGAGGCAGGCCAGGCCGTCGTAGGCGTTGCTCCTGTTGAGGAGGAAGAGATCGATGCCGACCTCCCACACGGAGTCCTCGTCGTCGGGTCCCCATAGGCGGGCCCCCGGCCTGCATTCGATCATTCCGCTGACGTCGGTCGACATGGAGAGATCCTGCCTGCGCAGGCCAGGAGCCAGCATCTCTTTTTCGCGCGCGTGCGTACGCGGACCGGTCGAGATCCCGGCTTAGCCGGTCCGCAGACCTCATAGGGACGCTTCCTGTGCGGTTCCGGCCGCCGGCGACAGCGCCCAGCGCAACTACGCGCTCGGCCTCAGACTCCGGCGGGCGCAACGTCACCGTTTCAGCTCAGCAGAGGATTGCCCTGGAGGTTCGCTTCCCCGCACGGCCAGGGGCCCTCGGCCAGGGGCCCCAGCGGTGTACGGAAAACCAGGACCTCATTGTCGAGGAGCCGGTCGCGCAGGTGTTGGCGTACACGGTCCCGGGGGCCGGGATCTGGATCCAGCGGGCCTCACGGAGGAGTCGCCCAGGTTCTTCCCGCCCGCCGCATGTCTGCAGGGCGGGCGCCAGTTCGAGGTCGCCGTGGGTGAGATGGGTCCACAGGACGACGGAAGCCGCCAGGTGCCGGATCGGGCTCCACCACGCGGGCCCGGGAAACGGGGTGGAAGTGTGGGTACGGACGGCATCGGCGAGCTCTGCCCAGTCGGAGGCGGGCACACCGGCCGCGCGGGGGGGTCCTGGCGCCGCCGGTGGAAGTCGATGGGGGCATCGAGCCTGCTTACGAGGTCGGCCAGGCGGAGGAGCTGCTGCCCATATTCGTGGTTCTTGTGGCCTTGGTGCAGCGAGCGGTTCATGACGCTGGTGGTGTGCTGCAGGAGGGCGGGGCTGAGGCCGAGGTAGCGGGCCGCGCCGGGGCGCGGGAGTCCGTCGGACATCTGGATGAGCTGGAGGGCCGCGTCTCGGAGAGTGCATGCTTGTGAGCCGTCCATGACAGCGAGGGCTGAAGGTGTGCCGGGCCAGCTCGACGAGCTCATTCACGGGTGGGCGAGAATCCTCGCCATGGCAGCTACCTCCCCCGCATCCCGCTTGGTCACCGCAGCGGCTCGGCAACATCTTCGTCCGCTCGGGCTGCGGCAGCGAGGCCGGTCTCGGCTCTGGCTCGACGATCACGGGTGGTGGCTCGGTGTAGTCGATTTCTGCTCGCCGCAGTGGAGTCAGGGCAGCGGTCTGACCGTCGGCGTGATGTGGCTGTGGCAGGACGTCGGCCATCTGACGTTCAATGTCCATGAGAGGGTCGAAGGCTCGCAGGAGTTTCGCCACGAGCAGCAGTTCGCTGCCGTCATGGAGAAACTCGCCCATGACGCTGAGAAGTGTGTGGGCGAGTTCAGGGACCGCTTCGCCGATCTCAATGCTGTGGCTCGCGCCTTGCTGAGCCAGCCGGTCCGACGAGATGATCTCTGGGGCAACTTCAATGCCGGGGTGGCCGCCGCGCTCGTCGGCAATGCGAGCGAGGCCCGCGAGCGATTCTCTGCGGTTCTGGCCCACGACCCTTTCACTGACTGGATCCAGGAGAGTCAGCAGACTGCGCAGTATCTGATCGATGCGGCTGAGGATGCTGCTGCCGTGCGCGCGTGGGCGAGAGATGCGGTGGTCTCGTGCCGGGCGAAGCTGGCCCTTGGAGACGTGCCGGCCTCCGTGGGCGATTTGTTGGCATAGCAGACTCGGCAGTCCGTGCAGGCTGTCAGAGCCCGTATTTCAATAAGAGCTCGGTAGAGGGGTGTTGGGGGGAGTCTGAGATATGACTGGTGCTGTCACGTTGTCGGCCTGGCTGGGAGGATCTTCGGGTTGGCCGTGCCGGAGGGGATCGCTCGTGTCGTCGTCTCAAGCGCCGTCGTACAAAAACCACCGATACCCCTTCGTGGTCATCTCGCACTGCGTGTGGCTGTACTTCCGCTTCCCCCTCAGCTTCCGCGAAGTCGAGGAGCTCCTGCTCCAGCGCAGCGTGATCGTCTCCTACGAGAGCATCCGCCGTTGGTGCGGGAAGTTCGGGCAGGCCTACGCGAACAGCCTGCGCCGCCGGCGCCCGCGGTTCCAGATCCGGATTTACACGACGTACGGAAACCTGGAGTTCATGACCGCGGCCGCGGCCGTTGCAGGGATGACAGTAACCAGCGCGGTCCTGCCGTTCCTGCAATCGCTTGCCACGCAGGCCGGGCAGCAGGCGTTCGAAGCAGCACGAGCGACGACCCGTCGTCTGATCCGCCGGAATGGAGCAGACGCCCCGGCCATCCACCGGGGGGCGACAGCAGGTTGTGGTCGAAGAGACGGCTGCTGGTCTGCGCTTCATCGTGCCCCCGGAACCTTCCAGACGCGGCGTTGGCCGCTCTTGCTTCCACCGACCTCGAATCTCTCGCCACCCCCGTCGAACGCGGGGCGACAGCGACGATCTACTGGGATGCGGCACTGGGGCAGTGGCGGCGCTACGTCACCGACAACTGAGCAGGCGAGTGAGCGCAGTGTGAAATTCCCCCGCTGTGCGGGAGGTACTGACTAGCTGGTCAAAATAGGTTGACGTGGTTTCAGGTTCCTCCTGCGCGATGCTCACCGCCTGGCCGGCATCCCAGGCGTGCTGGTCCACGGCAGACTCGACCTGGCCGGCCCGACGCTGGATGCTGTTGACGATCTTGCCGACCGATCCGATGAGTCGAGCGGCCGTGCCCAGCGCGGCGCGATGGGAGGGTGGCCCCCGCGGACACATGCCCCGGTGGGATCGAGATCGAGCGCAGGACAGAGGTGACCCGGGCAGCGTTCGGTGCTGCCGTTGAGGACGCTGTCACGCGGACAGGTGAGGGTCCAGGCGTAGTAGCAGTTGCTGATGTGACTCATCGCCCGGGCGCGGGAGCGCACCCGTGGGTCGGTATGAGGCTCCCGGATGGCCGCCACCAGGGCGTCGTGCTCGTACCGGGTGTTCGCATGGGCTGCGGCGGCCGGCGGCATGGGGCGTGGCGGGTGACGCCGTACTCGGCGGCCGGGACGCGGACGGACGTCCATCGGCGTGACAGCCCAGGAAAGAGTCCTTCCTCCTGGGAGCCCGGGGCTTTCGTCCCTGCCCGCACCGTTCGGGGATCGCTCAGGATGAAGAGCATGACGTTGATACAGCGCACGAACCCGTCGCGGCCGTGAAGTCCGTGGACCACGCGAAGCCCGCGCCGCCGCGGCCCGTCGTCGTCGCCGTGGACAGCGCCCCACACAGCATCCCCGCGTTGGATTGGGCGGCGGCGACAGCCCAGCGACGGGGCACCGACCTGCTCGTGGTCCATGTCCGGCCCGATTACGCGCCCCTCAATACCCTGCGCCCGCTTCCCGTTGGTGCCCCGGGCCACCAGGACACCGTCCTGGCCGAGGTGCAGGACATTCTCAGGGAGCGTGAGGGACTGCCCCACGTGCGGTACGCGTCCCCGGCCGGCGCTGTGGCGCGCACGCTGGTAGCGCTCGGGGAGCACGCCCAGGTATTGGTGCTCGGCTCGCGTCGGCGTGGAGGACTCGCGAGCCTCCTGCTCGGCTCGACCAGCCTCGCGTGTGTGGCGGAGGCGGCCTGCCCGGTGGTCGTGGTGCCTCCTGGCCCGCGCACCGCTCGGCGCCCGGACCGCAATGGTCAGGAACGGGTGGTCCTGGGACTCCACCCCGCGCTCACCCCCCACGCGGCGATCGAATTCGCTTTCCTGGAGGCGCGCGGACGCGGCACGGCGCTGGAGGTGGTTTCGGTGTCCACGTCACGGAGGGCCGCTGCTGCCGAGGAGGCCCAAGGCCATCGACTCGACGCCTTCAGCCGCAATGACTACCGGGATGTGGACGTTGAACCGGTAGTGGTCGCGGGCGCCGCGGGTACCCGGCTGGCTACGGGGTCGAACGCCGCGGGCCTGGTCGTGGTCGGGCGGCCTCGGCGATGGTTTCGCACCGCCGCCTGGCCATCGAACTCGGTCGCCAAGGCGGTCGTCATGAAAGCCGGTTGTCCTGTAGCTGTGGTGCCACGGGGCGACGGCGCATCAAGCTGAGTCGTACCCTGCGCGATCTCCTCCTTGCTCCGCCCCCTCGGTGCGCCGGGACAGGGCCGAGGCGGATTCTGCTGACGCGACCGTCGGATGAGATGGGCGAGAGCCGGGCCCCGGTGCGGGGTCCCGGCTCTCGCCCATCTCCTCCTCTGCCTGCCGAAGACGGGGTCTATGCGAAGAGTCGGCGCCAGGTCTCCGGCCCCGGGTAGCCGTCCGCTGAGGATCCTGTCCAGCCTTGGGCGCGTTGGAATGCTTCGACGTTGCGCCGGTCGCTCTCGGTCCACCGTTCCCCGGGACCCTGGGTGTAGTGCTTTCCGAAGCCCTTCTTCACCAACTGCACGCCCAGTGTCTTGACGTGGGCGTTGACGGCGCCAGGACGGAAATGGCCCGCGCCGGGGAAGACGGCGCCGCTCTCGCCGCCACCAGTGCCGATGTTCTTGCCCTTGCCGTTGACGAGATAGTCCCAGGTCGCCTTGCCGGGGATGCCGTCCGCGTCACTGCCGGTCCAGCCCTGAGCCCGTTGGAACGCCTGGGTGGCTTTGCGGTCCGCTTCCGACCAGCGAGGACCGGGACCAGAGGTGTAGAACGAGCCGCCGCCACGCTTGACCAGCATCCGGCCCAGTTCCGCTACATGCTTGTTGTTCGCTCCCGGACCGAAATAGCCGGCGCCGGGGAAGACGGCGCCGCTCTCGCCTCCCTGTGAGCTCAGGTTCTTGTACCGGTACGCCACGTAGCGCGAGGAGTTGTTCCAGTAGGCGTAAGGCGTCGTACGCTTGAGGGTGTGCGGTCGGGTCTGGTCGTAGGCGATGTACTGGGTCTTCGCCGAGTTGGCCCAGCCACCGAAGATGACCACGTGCGAACCCGCCACCGGATTGGCTGAGTTGTGGAACAGCAGCATGTCACCGGGCCGGAGTTCCCCCTTGGATATGCGCGTGCCGTATGAGGCCAGACTGCCGGTCCATTGATTGTCACGCAGGCCCCACGCACTGGAAACGAACCCTGAACAGTCCATGCGGTAACCGTCTGACCAATAGCGGTTCATGTCGTACGGCACCTTGGCGTTCACCCAGGCCTGGGCCCGGGCGATGATCTGTTCCCGGGACAGCCGCATGTCCTGCGAGGCCCGACGGGACGGCGCTCCGAATAGCGGCCCCGGCGCGCCCTGCCCGCTTCCCGTTGCCGCAACGGTGTCGGCCGTGGAGGAGGGGGCAGACCGCTGTGGTGCGGCGTTGCCCGGTGCCGACTGTGCTGACTGTGCCGCGAACGATGTGCCGGCCCCACTCACGAGTGTGGCGCCGCCCACCAGAGTGACCACGACGGCAGATTTGGCGGCGTTGAGGCCATGAAGACCTGACCGGCGGGCGGCGCGGGCCTCATGTACGCACCCCGCGCAATGACACTCTGCGGGGGCGTGGATCTCGTCGAAAACGGGTGCGGAGGACGTCACTTCGCAACACCCGTTCCGTGGTGGAGCCTGGTGCTCTTACGGTCGGCCGTCCCGCTAGCACGGGGAATAGTACGCATATAACTTCTCCTGTCGTTTACAAGAGTGATTTCGAATGGCGGAGGTCACAGCCGCGCATTGACGACTCCATGTCCCGGAACAGGTGCAGGGTCACGGACCCGACTCTCGGCAGTCCTCGCCCGGTGCGCGCTCGGCCCAGGGCGATTCGCACAAGGGGAAAAGGGTGCTGCACCATGTCGCAATCCCCGTCAGCCTATTGGGCCTTATCGGGCAGCGCCCGGAGGCGGTTGCGCCGGGATCACCTGGTCCTCGATCGCGGCTTTACCGCCCCATCCCCTCGGACTGGGCAAAATTGCCACTCCTACCTATCACTCCCCAGGGCCGGCAGCAGGCGCTGAGATGCACCCGCAGGACCTGTTCACAGCATTAATGATCTCTCGAATCAAACGTTACTGACGGGGCGTAAGGCAGCAAGGGACGAAAGTCCCCCTACGGACGGGCTTCCGACTTATTCGACTTGGGGGCCGGGCGTGGGATTACCCGAAGGGGCAGGGCTGATTCATGGTCCTGGCGGCCCAAGGACTGCCCAGTCAGGGTGATGTGACGACCCTTCACCATGGCAGCTCCGCCCTGCCCCCTCACGCAACGAAGCTCCGGTGATCAAGGGGACCTACCAAGTCGCCCGACCACCGGAGCTTCGATGTGCCGCCAGTCTGCCATCGCCTGCCTGATCAAGCCGCCCTCGCGTCAGCAGCGTGAGGCTTCGGACAGTGCTGCCCGGTTGAGTGCTCTGCCCGATCCGCGTCACCGGCGCGGTGGGCGGCATACTCTTGCCTCGGTGCTGCTGACCGCTGCCTGCGCGGTCCTGGCCGGCGCCCGCTCCCAACTGGCCATCGGGCAGTGGGCCCGCCACGCACCCCAAGACACCCTCGGCCGCCTGGGGTTTCATGCGCGGGGGCCGCTCGGCGTGTGCGCCGGTCGGCCTCGCCCCCCACCCTGCGTAAGGTGCTGGTCCTGATGTGCCCCGGCGGGCTCGCCGACCTTCTCGTCTGCGACCCGGCCGGCACGCAGACGGTCGCGATGGACGGCAAGAGCGCGCGCGGCTCGCGCACCGATGCCACGCCCGCCGCCCACCTGCTGTCCGCCGTCACGGCCGCCGGCCGTGTCGTCAGCCAACTACGAGTGCCGGACAAAACCAACGAGATCTCCGCGTTCACCGCCCTGCCGGCCCGTACGGGAACCGGGTTGAGCATCAGATCGGGCCGTTGAAACTCGCCGCAGATGTGCTTTCCGCCACGGGGCGACTGCCGGCTCCCCCTGAGGCGTCATTCGCTGCAATGAAGGGCCCGTGCGCCGCGTGGGCGCCCTCGGGATCAGGCGACGCCCGACTGATGCTGACGCTGGGCGTCGCGGCGGCCGACGAGGAACCAGAGCAGGCTTCCGAGGAAGGGGGCCACGACAGCGAAAACGACCCAGCCCAGCTTCAGCCCTCCAGCGAGGCCGGACCTGGCGATGCTGACCACAGCCGCTACGAAGAACGCCACGTAGGCGATGGCAACGACCGCAAGCACACCCACGGCTGCCACGCTGATCGCCCTCTCGCTCGTAGCGGCAAGTGTCATCTCGTGTGCAAGCTGCGGGTTCATCGCATTTCCTCGTGGTGGGGATCTTCGGAGTTCGCCCGGCGGGCACCTCCACTGAAGCCAGTCTGCCCGCCCCCGAACGCTCGCAATGTCATACTTTGCTCCCGATTCGATCATCCGGAGGTCGGACAGCCCTCCGAGCCTTACGGCGGAGCTGGCCGCGTGTACCCGCCCCCCAGGAGGCGAGCCCTCACTCGAGCGAGCCGTCCCTGTCGACCCGCCCCCCATCAAGGGAGGCGCACCGAGACGATTTCACCCTGCTCATCTTCCGCGCAGCAGACTGCGGTTCGACCTGCCCGAGGGTCTCCCGACGTCCCGACACGGGGCCGAACGCCTCGGAGTCCCGTACTGTTGGCAATGATTTTCATTTCTGACTACTCCGGACGGTTTCACCATGCGCACCCGACTTCTCGCGGCCACCGCCGTTTGCACCGCCATCGTCTGCACTGCGTGCGCCGGCGGCAGCAGTACCGCAACCGGCGACGCGGCTGCTTCCCCCACCCCCGCTGCGCCGGCTGCCGCCGGCTGGCCCGCGGAGTCGAAGTCGGGCTGCGGTCAGTCACGCCCGCGCGCGACGATCGCGGACGCCGACTCCGGCAAGACGGTCGTTGTCGACATCAACAGCGGCAAGCAGGTCGGCGCCTTCGACCTGGCGGGCAAGGCCAAGCTCGCCTCCGCGGGCGGCGATCCACTGCTGGTGGCCACGCAGGGCGAGGCCGGCACGGTCCAGCTGATCGACAACGGCGTGCGCTGGATATCGCACGGCGACCACGACGACACGGCCCACGAGGCCCCGCGCGTGCTGGAAGGCAAGGGCGAGGGCAAGAAGCCGTCCCATGCGGTCGCCAAGGACGGCACACTGGCCGTGTTCTACGACGGCACGGGTGAGGTGGACCTGATCCCCGTCGGCAAGAAGGCCGCCGGCAAGGCGCTCGTGGTGGAGCGCACCCTCGCGTCGGGCGCACCCCACCACGGCGTGGCCGTCCCCATGGGCGAGGACACCCTGCTCACCTTTGCCGACGAGGACACGACCCAGAGCCTGCCGGGCGGCCTCCAGGTACTGGGCTCCGACGGCGCCAGGAAGCAGACGTTCACCGGGTGCCCGAAGCTGCACGGCGAGATCCCGCTCGGCAAGGACGCCGCATTGTTCGGCTGCTCGGACGGGCTGGTCAAACTGTCGCGGGAGAGCGGCGTCTGGAAGGACACCAAGCTGCCGTACCCGGCGAAGGACGACGAGGCGCAGCGGGTCGGGACCTTCATCGGCGCCGAGGACGGCTCGGCGGTCATCGGCGACTGGGGGAAGCGGGCACTGCTGGTGATCGACCCCGCCGCCGGTGGCACCACGGAGGTGAAGTTGCCGGCCAGCCTGTCGGCCATGGCGTGGGACCCGTTCTGGAACCGCGGGGTGATCGTCACCGACGACGGCCAGGTGCACACCCTCGACCCGAGGAATCCCAAGGAGTTGCCCAGCCTGAACGTCCTCGACAAGCAGCCCCGGTCCCAGGGCAAGAAGGCGGCCAAGCCCGCGATCGCGATCGGTGAGAACCGCGCCTACGTCACCGACCCGGGGAGCAATCAGTTGGTGGAAGTGGACCTCGGAGAGAGCGGTCCCCTCGCCAAGAAGCGCACCATGACCCTCGACTTCACCCCCGGCAGCATCGTGGTAGGCGGTCTGGACAGCGAACTCGACGAAGGCTGAGGGGAACGGAGGAACGGATCATGAAGAGGACCCGGATGAGATACGTGCTCGGAGCCCTGTTGGCCGTGCTCGCGTCGGCGACTTCGCTGACCGCCTGCGGCGCAGGCGGCAGCGCCCAGTCCCCCAGGCTGAATGTGGTCACCGGTTTCTACCCGTTGACGTTCATCACCGAGCGGGTCGGCGGGGACGCCGTTCGGGTCACCGACCTGACCTCACCGGGCGTCGAGGCCCACGACCTCGACCTGTCTCCGCAGCAGACGAGCATGCTCGGCTCGGCCGACTTGGTCGTCTACGCCGAGACGATGGCCCCCGTCGTGGACAAGGCGGTGGCGACCACCGAACCGAAGCGAACTCTGGAAGCCGGAGCCGTGGCAGGCCTGCGGCATACCGACAGCAAGGACTACGGCAAGGTCCCCGACCCGCACTTCTGGCTGGACCCGCTCCGGGTCGCCAAGGTCGCCGAGGCCATAGGCGAGGAACTGGCCAGGGCCCAGCCCGAGCACGCCGAAGAGCACCGCGAACGTGCCCGGCGCCTCTGCGAGCAACTCACCACACTGGACGAAGAGTTCCGGGCCGGGCTGGCTTCCTGCGCGCGCAAGGATGTCGTCACCTCGCACGCGGCCTTCGGCTATCTCGCCTCGAGGTACGAGCTCAACCAGATCGCGATCAGTGGTGTCAGCCCGCAGGCCGAGCCATCCCCCTCCCGCATCCGGCAGATCCAGCAGGCCATCAAGGACAAGGAGATCACCACGGTCTTCTTCGAAACCCTCGCCACCCCGAAGATGGCCGAGACCCTGGCGACGGACCTCGGCCTCAAGACGGCGGTCCTCGACCCGGTGGAAGGTCTTGTGCCGGGCAGCGGCGAGGACTACCTCAGTCTCATGCGCGACAACCTCGCCGCTCTGCGCACCGCCCTCGACTGCCGCTGACGGAGCCCCGTCCACTACTCCAGCGCCGAGTCCTGGGAGGAGATCCGCACGTCCGGCTGCATCGACACCACGTCCCAGGCGGCACGCCACCTGGACGGGCAGGCCAGCCGTGTGTGGCTCACGGACAGCCACGGACACGACAGCGGCCCACGCGACCCGGACCGAACCCTCGTCCGGATATCCGTCGCCCCGGTCCCGTCCATCCTCTACCGGCCGCTGTGGCGCGAGCTGTGCGACAACCGCACCGCCGTGGAGCAGGCCGGCGGCGACCCGGCAGCCTGGTACCTCACCCACCAGCCCATCACGGCCGAGCACTGGGGCACGGTGACCCGCATCGACACAGACGAAACGCTCCACAGCACGGACCTCGCCGAGCAACCGGTCTCGTCATGGGCGACGATGCCCACCCCCACCCGGATCGTCGAAGCCGTCCGCCGCCTCGACCGGCTCGGGCCATCCGACCCGTTCCGCGCCTACCGGATTGACCAGCAGATCGCGGCCCTGGAAGCCATCGTCGAACGGGGAGAATCACGACAACGCCAACGAGCAGCATGGCGAAGGAACCCCCGATCGCCCAGCGGGCGCCTCCGCCGTGCACGGCGACCGCACGGCGCCCGGAGGACAGCCGACTTGCTGTACCCACCTCAAGAAGACCCCACCACAGCGCCCTCCTCCCCCACGCCCCGCGGCTACACGCACAACGACAAACCTTCACCGGGAAACGACAGCGGCCTTCACGAACAGAACGACAGCTCCCACAACTCCGCCAACCCCATCACCAGCACAAACGCCTCACACACCCAGTGCAGACGACTGATGCCGTCCACTACAACTCCCACGACGCCCATCAACGGAGGACGCCGTACGATCGTATGACGGCGGCCCGAAGGACTCGATGACGAAGACGGTCAGGCACGCCGGCACCCCAGCACCGTTGTTATTCGGGAGCGTCGTGGCCTCCAGCCGGTCTCAGTCCCAGATCGAAGTTCCAGCGGCCCTGGCCGTCTCGCAGAACAGTGATGCCTGGCGGGCATGGACCGCTGCCCTGCCGACCCTAGCCGAGGAGTTCTTGGACCGCTGGAGTCTGCGACTGGATGGGCCGCCCGTGCACGGGGCTGTCGCACTCGTACTGCCGGTACTCCAGGCAGACAGCTCGCCCGCGGTACTCAAGCTCCAGCCCGTTGACGAGGAAACGCGAGCCGAGCCGCTCGCCCTGCGCGTCTGGGGCGCCCGCCACGCGGTCGGACTACTGAACACCGACCCCGACTCCGGGGCCATGCTTCTGGAACGTCTCGATGCCGCCCGATCCCTCGCGACGGTGCCCGACGGCACTGCGGCTCTCCAGCACCTTTCGGAGCTGCTGAAGCAACTGGCCGCCGTTCCGGCCCCCGCCGGCTTGCGGCTCCTGTCCGACATCGCCCGAGCCATGCTCGACCGGGTCCCCACATACTCCCGCTCTCTTGCGGACCCCTCTGAGCGACGACTGCTGGCTACGTGCGCGGCTGCGATGAGGGAACTACTCGACGAGCCCGGCGACCGGCTGCTGCACTGGGATCTGCACTACGACAACGTTCTCGCCCCTCTTCCGTCCTTGCAGGTCTCGGGACGGGCTCCCTGGCTCGCCATCGACCCCAAACCCCTTGCTGGCGACCCCGGCTTCGAACTGCTGCCCGCCTTGCGAAACCGGTGGGACGACATCACCGGCACCGCCAACGTGCCCGGGGCCATACGGCATCGCTTCCACCTCATGACAGAAGTCGTCGGTCTGGACCGGGAGCGGGCCACCGGATGGACACTCGGCCGCGTCCTGCAGAACTGCCTCTGGGACATCGAGGACGGCGCGGTCACACTCCAGCCCGAGCAGAAAGCCATCGCCCAAGCGCTATTGGCCTCCTGACTCCTGCGGTCACGGCGCCAGCCAGCTCGACCGGGGCGGGGACGCGATCAGTGCCTGCCTCCTCCCGGGCCGGGACGAGACGGCCAGCCATGGTGGGACTCCGGATGCAGGCGACGCGTCGAAGACCAACAGCGACGTCATTTCTCAGGTTCTGGCTCCCTTTCCGTGGAGAGCAGCTCGCCGGGCTACTGCACGACGCCGTCCTCGGCCACCCCGACATCTCTCTCCTCCCCCCAGCGGGGCGTACGCGACCGCGTACCGGACCACCCCCGACGGGCCCGTGGTTGCGGTGCCGCGCAGGCGGGCGGGCCAGGCCCGCGTCCCCCGCGGCCCGCCCGCCCCCGACCGGAACCGGTCGATCACCCGCACCCCGCCGAGCACCGCCAACGGCACCGTGCCGGGTGCGTTCAGCCGGTTCACCGATGCGCCGAACTCCCCCACCCCGAGCCCGGCCCGGGCAGCTTTACGGTGCCGGGGTGAACTCCACGTCAGTGCCGCCGCAGCCGGCCGCGATCTCCAGCAGGCGGTCGCGCTCCGGCTCGTCGACCGCGAGGCCCCAGCGGAGCTAGGTCGCGGTCCGCTCGGCGCCGTACCGGCACAGCGGCGACCGCGGACGGCGGCAGCCATTCCGCCGGATCCTGATCGGCATTCTGGCGTTTTGAACGGGCCGTCACCGCAACCAGGCTGGCCTCCTGGCCGAGGTCGTTCGCGGAGACCTCACGTCACGCCGCAATCAGTTCGAGGACCCTGCTGGTGGGGAGCGTCATTCATACCGTGCTGTATTCCATTCGACGGGCTCGCGGAACGAGCTGAGAGAGCCCCGCTGCGCCTGATGGCTCCCATCGCCGCGTTACGGCGGAGCCCGTGTCGCAAGGAGGGCACGGGATCTTGGTGCAACTGGGGCGGGGTTGTAACCGCTGCTAGCCTGCCGTCCATGATCAAGGGTGGCCTGGCAGGCCGAATACGCCGCATGGCAGGGGACAGCACGCCGGAGCGCGTGCTGATCGCCGCCAGTTTCACCAACCGGGTCGGCAACGGTCTGTTCAACGCGGCGTCGGCGCTCTATTTCACCTTGGTCGTAGGCCTGCCCGCGGTGCAGGTCGGCGCCGCGCTCACCATCGCCGGAGTGATCGGCCTGTGCGCGGGGATACCCGGAGGGCATCTCGCCGACCGGCGCGGGGCGCGCACGATCATGATGCTGGCCCTTACGGTCCAGGCGATGTCGATGGCGGCCCTCGTCCTCGTCGAGAGCTGGGCCGCACTCACGATCATCGCGACGGTCGACCAGATCGCCGCGGCGGCGGGTGGAGCGGCCTGGGGCGCTCTGGTGGTCCGGGTCGGGGGCGATCGCCCGGCCCTGTTCCGTGCCAAGCTGCGCACCTTCGTCAACCTGGGCGTCGTCCTGGGAACGGTGGGTGCGGGACTGGCGCTGGCCGCGGACACCCGCGGCGCCTATGTCACGCTGATCCTCGGCAACGCGGCGAGCTTCGCCTTGTGCGCGGTGCTGCTGCTCCTGCTGCCCCGCTATCCGGTACTGCCAGCGCCGCCGCAGCAGCGGCGCTGGCTCGCCTTCACGGATCGTCCCTTCCTGGCGTTCACCGCCCTCTACGGGGCCATGGGACTGCAGTACCCGGTGGTCTCGCTGCTCCTGCCGATCTGGATCTCCGCACACACCGAAGCGCCGCGCTGGACGGTGGCCGCGCTGTTCGCCGTCAACTCCCTCTTCTGTGTGCTGATGCAGACCAGGATCGGCTCGCGTATCGAGACCATGCACGACGGCGGCCGGGCGTTTCGCACCGCGGGGCTGCTCTTCCTCGTCAGCTGCCCAATGATTGCGTTCGCGGCGTACACCCCGGTCTGGGCCGCAGCGGGACTGGTCCTGGCCGCGATCTTCGTCCACAGCCTGGGAGAGGTATGGGAGTCCTCGGCGGGCTTCGCCCTGGGCTTCGGTCTGGCCCCCGACCATGCCCAGGGCCAGTACCAAGGTGTCCTCGGCCTCGGCTTCAACGCGGGCCAGGCTCTTGCCCCCGCGATTCTCACCACCGTGGTGCTCGGCCTCGGCACGACGGGCTGGCTGCTGCTGGCGTTGTTCTTCGCGGCACTGGGCGCTGCTGGCCCCTCTCTTGCCCGCTGGGGCATGCGGACCCGGCAGCAGCAGGGCGTTGCCGCGGAAGTGACAGGGTGACCAGGTAGTACGGTGCCCTCCGGCGGGTTCATCGCGCGGCGCGCGAAATCGACCACCGTGTGCGGAATCTCGTCCAGCTTAGGGAAACCCCCCATGCACTGGTACGACTTCAGCACCAGCAACTGTGCGAGCACAAGCTCGTCGCAGTACGATCTGTAGCCCAATCGACCTCGTCACGGTTCGGTTGTGCGGGCTCCAAGGTATGCGGTCCAGTCGGTTGCCGGTCCGGTCCTCGACCGCGAGCGGGAGCGCGGAGACCGCGTCCCCGATCGGCAACACCTGCGGCACGGCCGCGCGTTCCTCGGCCGCGTGCGCGGTGGTGGCAGGCAGGGCAGCGACCGCGATCGCGGTCGCTCGGGGCTGCGACCCGCAGCCCCCGCATCAACCGCCGAAGCCTTCTCCACCTCACTGCGGGCAAGCACCTGCCTCCGGAGCCGGTGACACCGCGTCCCCCCGGCCGTGCGATCGACGGTCACCTCACACACGAGGTTCGCTCGCCAAGGAAGCCCGAACGCCTGAGTTCGAATGAGCGGCGCCGTCCAGCAGATGTGTCCCCTCGGGCGCGCCTTGGCGCCTGTCGTCCTTCGTCTTCCTGCGGAGACCCGGGGGGCCTGGGCCTGCGGATCGAGTCCGGCAGGTAGCACCGTCCTCGTCCAGGTCGGCCAGGACCGGGCGGGGCCGTGCCCGTCCGGCCGGGCGCAGCTCCGTACCGAGCTTTGACTTGTCGTGTTCCGTGCTTGCCTCGAAATCACCTGCCCCTCCTCTCCTCCTCTGCGTAATGTCACATGGCATGCTGACCTTCCGCCGTGCGGCCCTCATCGCCGCCCTGCTCGGCGTCACCACGGTCCTGCCTCCCGCGGGCGCCCACGCCGCCGCCCCACCCCCCTGCGGAGCCGAGGCTGCCTCGCCCGCCACCGGTCCCGCCGCCGAGCCTTCGGCTAACCCCTCCGCCGCCCCTGACCCCGAGCAGGCGCGCCTCGCCGATCCGCGGACCGCCGCATTCGCGGAGCGTGCCGCGTTCGGCGAGTTCGTACGCCGCTTCCCGGTCGCGCTCTGCTCCGCGCGCGACGCCGCCGAGGCGGGCCGGCTCCTCGACGCCTGGGGTGAGGCGCTGTGGCAGGCCGCCGTGAACCGGGCGCAAGGGCGCCGCCCCGGCGGGGACCTGGCGGCCGGAGACGACCGCCCGCTGTACTGGACCCGACTGCGGATGACTGTCCAACTGGCCGACTGGAAGCCGGGGTTCCCGGTCGACCGCTCTGCCCTGCGCACCCGTTTCGAGGACGCGTCGCGGGGTCTGACCACCAACGAATTCCGCGGCACCCCAGGCGTGCGGCGCCTGTTCGTCAGCGGATTCGACCCCTTCGGCCTGGACACCGAACTGCGCCGGGCCAATCCCTCCGGCTCAGCGGTACTCCAGCTCAACGGACGCCGCCTCACGCTCGCCGACGGCACCCCCGTGGAGATCCGGGCCGTGGTCCTCCCCGTGCGCTACGCCGACTTCGACGCCGGGATCGTGGAGCGCGCGTACGGTCCCCGTCTCGCGGCGGGTCCGCGTGCCGCCGACATGATCACCAGCATCAGCCAGGGCTACCCTGGAATCTTCACACTGGAGGCTTGGGCCGGACGCGCCCGCTCGGCCGACCCGTACCCGGACAACGCCGACGCGCTCTCGGGGGGCACGTACGCACACCCCGTCACGGCGCCGGGCCTCGGCCCGGGAGCGGAGTTCCTGCGGACCACCCTCCCCACCGACGCCATGACCGCCGTCCAGAGCCCCTACCCGGTGCTGCTGAACACCGAGGTCAGTGAGATCCCCGCGGGTCAAGACAGCCCCGTGGACCGCGCCGACGGGCCGACCTCCGGCTCCCGCGCCGTTGCGGGCGGAGGCGGCGGCTACCTCTCCAACGAGGTCGCCTACCGCTCCAACCGGCTCCGGACGGAACTGAGCCCCCGCCTGCCCGGCGGCCACCTGCACACGCCCGTGCTCACGGGGCTGCCCGCCGAGCCGAACCAGCTGACCGGCGCCGCGTTCGAGCAGAACGAGAGCGCCATCGCCTCGGAGGTCCTGGAGGTGTTGCGGCATTCTGCCCCCGCGGGACCGTGCCCCGCCGTTCCCGGCCGTCAGCCTGGTGGGGATGCGTGTCGCGATACGGACTGAGATGTTGCTGTCGGTGGTGCTGGTGGCGGTGACCTCGCCGAGTACGGCGACGGGGTGGTGGATCGTGCCCGCAGCCACCTGGGGAGAGAAACCTGCCAGGTGGTCGGGGCTGCAGCCGTAGCAGAAGTCGGACCAGGGCACCGGGGCGCGAAGGCCGGGGGTGCTTGGCCGGGGGCTCCCGCGGGTGCGGGCCGTGCATCCGGAAGAGTGAGGGAACCGCTGCCCGGATGGGCAACTCCGCATCGTCGCGGAGCCGGTCCGGGAAGGCGCTCCGCTGTCCACGCTTTGAGCGCGACAAGGCCTCTGCGCCCGACTGTCGGGCGGGTACCGGATTGCCGTGATCGGTCGCGCTCCGGTGCTGGATACCGTCAGAGACGGAGGCGGCGTACACGGGTCGGGCCTCGTCGTACTGGTCACAGGAACACCGGTCCGCAGGGCCGTGCTCGGGCAGGTTCCGCAGGCCGGTTGTGGTGATCGGGACCTTTGGGGGCGGCGACGAGTGGGGAGCCAGGCAACCGGATCCCGCTCCGTTCGAGGGAACCCGAGGTCGCCTCACAACGATGTCAGATGCCCAGGCTGGGACGTGTCTTCACCCGGCCCTCTCGCCTCCCGCGTGCACCCCCGACGGGAGCGGGTCGGGGATCATGGGGGCCATGGCATCAGTGGAAAAGTTTTGGGTGGCCGCGGTGCGTGTTCACGAGCGGTGATCATGGCTCCGACCGGCATGACGGTAGGCGTGTGGTGATTCCGACACCGGCCGGCGGGGACGGGCGGGATGTGCGCGTGGTGGTGGTCGGGGCGGCGTTTTCGGGTCTCGGCGCCGCCATCCGGCTGCGCCGGGCGGGGTTCGGCGATGTGCTGGTGCTGGAGAAGGCTTCGCAGCTGGGCGGTACGTGGCGGGAGAACACTACCCGGGCTGCGCCTGCGACGTGCCCTCCACGCTCTACAGTTACTCCTGCACGAAGGACACGGCCTGGAGCCGCATGTTCGCCGGACAGCAGGAGATCCACGCGTACCTCACCGCCACGGCGAAATCGTACGGACTCGCCGATGTCCTGCGCTACGGCGTGGCGGTCCACGCAGCACGCTGGGACCCGCCCGCTGGGCGCTGGCAGCTGGAGACCAGCGACGGGCCCCTGCAGCGCCGCGGTCCTGGTCATGGCCACCGGCCCCTGGCACATTCCCCGCCAGCTGGAAGTGCCCGGCCTCGAGGGGTCTATGGGCCAGTGCTCCACGCCGCCCGCTGGGACGAGCGCGTCGACCTGGCCGGGAAGCGGGTGAGCGTGATCGGCAGCGGCGCCTCTGCCGTGCAGGTCCTCCCCGCCATCACCGGCCGGGCGGCGTCCGTACAGCTCTTCCAGCGCCCCGCCCTGGGTACTGCCCAAACCCGACCTGCCGCTGCCTCCCGCCTTCAACCTGACCGTGAACCGCCTGCCCGGCGCCCGACGCGGCCTGCGCGCCGTCCAGTACGCACTCCAGGAAGGCTTCGGCTACGCCTTCCGCCACTGTTCAATCTGCTGGTGATCGGCACCTGATCTTCGCGACCCGCCCTGATGTACCCGGGCATGCTCGGGCGGCGTTCCGCACGCCGCCCAGGAGAGCCGCTCCCGATCGGAGCCGATGCAGTCCTGCCCGACCGTCACGAGCCGGGTGTTCGCCGCCGCCCCCACACCGAGCTCCCCCAAGACTGCCTGCCAGCCGGACAGGTCCAGGTCCTCCGGCACGCGCAATCTCGGGGAATCGTCCAACTTCCCGAACCCAGCCGCGCAGGGCCAACTCCAGCATGCAGGCGGCAGCGACCGCTGCGGGAAGGGCCCCGGCCACGTCGCGCATACACACGCCGGTCACGTCTCCCGGCACTCCAGCACGGATACGCGGAGGTCGGGCAGGGCGGCCGGGGTGTTGGGTCATGTCCTTCGGATCAGGCCGGGATCGCCCGGTAACGCACCGCGGGCCCGGTCAGTCGGGGAAGGAGAAGTAGAGCGCCTCGCTGTAGAAGGACGCGAAGTGCCTCTGCCAGTCGGATCGGACCGAGGCCAGCCAGTCATCGTTCTGGCCGGCGATCGCCGCCTCGGCCTCGGCGACGGCGTGGGGGATGTCTTGGGCCGCCAGACGTCGCACGCTCGCTGCCGGTTCGTCGCCCGACATCGAGACGATCTCCCCGGTCTCGAGAACGAAGTACTTCGCCTGCTGCTTCTCCAGGTGGGCCGTGGTCCTGGCAACGCATTCGGCGAACTCGGCGTCGCCCGCCAGGCCCTTGCCGACCGCGCGCAGGAGGTCGCGGAGCAGGGCCGCCCCGTCGGCAAAGTCCGCGGCGATGCCGATCGGAGGGTTCCAGATCATGGACGGGACGATCGTCGTCCGGCGCCCGACCATGAGCTTGTGCGCGAGCGGGATGTCCCAGTTGTGCTCAGATATGCATCGGATCCGCTTGGGGACCCCTGCCTCGTTCGGCACCGAGTCCGCGGAGTAGAGATATGAACGGTTTGCCATGGTGGCGACGCTAACACCGGGGACCGACAATCCCGGCAGGCTTCTGGCCGTATTAGATGCCCAGTTTCCCTGTCGAGCTCGTGCCGCCCAGTCCGCCTCGTCCCAGGCCCCTCTCAACGACACGGACAGCGCAAGGTCATCAGCTGGTGGCGGGATCGCTCATCCCAGTCGGCATGGGGCGCGGCGCAGGCCAGGCAGGCCGCCGACGGCCGAAAGGACGGAGACGTTTGAGGCAATCGCCCGAGAAAGACCATGAGCCCTCAGCCTCTGATGGTGCCGCCGCCCCGCGAAAGTGGCACGTCGCGCGGAGGGTGTTGGCGCCAGTACACCAAACGGGTGAGTGATCGTTTCTGGTGAGCGCCGTATGCGTTTGCAGTCTGCGGACAGGCATGTCCCTGCATAGGAAGAAGGGCACGGGTGGATGACCGAGGCTGTTGCCGAGGCGGAGCGCGTCCTGCGGGAGTTGGAGCCGGTGGTGGAGCGACTCCTCGAGCGGCACCTGGCCGCCGCCCGTGACTGGTTCCCGCACCAGTACGTGCCGTGGAGTGCGGCACACGACTACGACGGCCCACTGGACGGCACGGCCTGGTCACCGGAGCAGACAGCACTGCCCCAGGCCGTACGGGACGTGCTGGTGGTCAATCTGCTGACCGAGGACAACCTGCCCAGCTACCACTTCGAGATCGCCACCCGGTTCGGACGGGACGGTGCCTGGGGCACCTGGGTACACCGGTGGACGGCCGAGGAGGACCGGCACGCCTCGGTCCTGCGCGCCTACGTCCACGCCCGCCGCGTCGTGGACCCCGTCGCCCTTGAAAATCTACGGATGCGGCACGTCGGTACCGGTTACCGCTCCGGTGCGACCACGCCTCTGCACGCGCTGGCCTACGTCACCGTCCAGGAACTGGCGACTCGGCAGGCCCACCGGAACGCCGGGGCAGCCTGTGGGGACCGGGCCGGGGAGCAGCTGATGGCGCGGATCGCGGCGGATGAGAACCTGCACATGCTCTTCTACCGGGACCTGTTCGCCGACGCGCTCGCCCTGTACCCCGGCGCAGCACTCGCCGCCTTGGCCGATGTCCTCGAACACTTCGAGATGCCCGGTGCGACGATCCCTGGCTTCCGGAGACGCGCGGCGCGCATCGCGGCATCCGGCATCTACAACCTGGACGTCCACCTCGATCATGTGGTGGCCCCCCTTGTACGGGCGCTGAGGGTCACCTCTCTAGCCGGCCTCGGCCCGGTCGGCGAGCAGGCGCAGGAACGCTTGGGTGCGCATGTGGAGCAGCTCACTGTACGGGCGGCCCGAGCTCGGGAACTGTTCGAGCGCTTGGAGGCCACGAGTCGTTCATCGGAACGAAGACCGGAGGTGAGTGCAGCGGACCTCGCACAGTAGAAAACTTTCGCAGGAGGAACCAGACATGACCCACGCCGCATCCAACGCCCTTCCCGAGCAGCTTGCAGCCCTCGTCAACGAGCAGTTGGGCGGCGAGGAACAGGCCCGGCACCTCACGCCGGACCTCACCTTCGAGAGTCTCGGCATGGACTCCCTGGCCCTGATGGAACTGGTCGTGGCGGCGGAGGAGCGATTTGGGATCGTGCCCTCCGAAGAGGCTATGGACCTGGCCCCGTCCGCCACTCTCGCCGACGCCGCCCGTGCCTTCGCCGATGTCCGCTGACGTCGCCATCACCGGACTCGGGCTCGTCACCCCGGCTGGGCACACACCTGAGGAGAACTGGGCGGCTCTGTGCCGGGGCCGGTCGCTGGCCGCCCGGGACCCCGAACTCGCCGGTCTACCTGTTGACTTCTCCTGCCAGGTGACCGGCCTCGACGCCGCGCCGGGGCTCGGCCCGCCGCTGGCCCGGCGGGTGGGACGGTTCATCCAGTTCGCTCTCCTCGCCGCCCGCCGGGCAGTCACCGACGCCGGTCTGCCCACGGACGTCGGACTCGGCGAACGGGTCGGGGTCGTGCTCGGCGTCGGATCGAACTGCCTGAGCACATACATCACCGAGTTCGGCCATCTCGGCGCGGACCGGCCGGTGCGCGTCTCGCCGCTCGCGCTGCCGCGCAGCGTGCCGAGCATGGCCGCCGGTGAGGTCGCCATGGACCTCGGCGCCCAGGGCCCCAACTTCACCACCGCGAGCGCCTGCGCGTCGGGGGCGACCGCGATCGGGGTGGCACGCGATCTGCTGCGGTCGGGAACCTGCGACATTGTGCTGGCGGGCGGCAGTGAATCGGGCCGTTCCCGTATGACGGCCACCTGCTTCACACGGATGCGCGCGCTGTCGCCGCGCCGCGACGAACCCGAGCTGGTCAGCAGGCCGTTCGACGTGGCTCGGGACGGGTTCGTCCTCGGTGAGGGCGCGGCCGTCCTCGTATTGGAACGGGCCGCCGACGCCCGCGCCCGGCAGGCCGAGGTACTGGCCCTGCTGCGCGGGTACGGTGCGGGTTCCGATGCCTATCATCCCGTCGCCCCGCATCCACGGGGTGACGGCGCCGTCCGCGCCATCGTGGCCGCCCTCAAGGACGCGGGGTGCAGCCCTCACGAGGTGGGACACGTACAGGCGCACGGCACTTCCACCCGGCTTGGCGACAGGGCGGAAGCCGCAGCCCTGGCGCGCGTCTTCGGCGACGCCACGCCTCCAGTCACGGCGTCCAAGGGGGTGATCGGACACTCCCTGGGGGCGGCGGGCGCCATCCAGGCGGCGTACACGGTCCTCGCGTTACGCCACGGAACGGTCCCGCCCATCGCGAACTTCCAGCAGCAGGACGGCGAGCACATGCTGGACATCGTGACCGGGGCGCCTCGTCCGGTCACCACCAACACGGCCGTCAGCTGCGCCTTCGGTTTCGGCGGGCAGAACGCGGTCCTGGTGCTCAGCAGCACATAGCTTCTCGGCCATCCGGGCAGACACCGGAGGTTGCCGGCATCGAACGGGTGAAGGTCCAGGAGCAGCACCCGCAGGTGTCGCTGCGCGGGGAGGACCGGGCATCGCGTGACACCCCTGTCGGAGGCCGGACAAGAGGCGCTCCGCAGGCCGAATCCCTTTGGAGTAGCCATGGACCGCTGTCAGGCACCTCGTCGTGACATCAGCCTGCTGCGTGAGCTCGAGCCGGTGGTGGCGAAGGCGGTGGACGCCCACTTGGAGAGCGCGGACGACTGGTATCCCCATGAGTACACCCCCTGGAGTCGGGGCACCGATTTCGACGGTGTGTTGGGCGGGACACCGTGGGATCCGGAACAGGGCACTCTCCACAAGGCAGCGCGGGATGGCCTGGTGCACAACCTCCTCAGCGAGGACAACCTGCCGAGTTACCACCGGGTGATCGCCGAGCTCTTCACCCGGGACGGCGCCTGGGGAACCTGGGTCAATCGTTGGACAGTCGAAGAAGGCCGCCACAGTATCGCCATTCGCGACTACCTCATGGTCACTCGCGCGGTTGATCCCGTCGCCCTGGAGAACGACCGAACCGCCCACGTCCAGAACGGCTGGGGCATGGATTACGGCGACGACGTCGTCGCTTCCCTGGTCTATGTGACCCTCCAGGAACTCGGCACCCGCGTCTCCTACCGCAACATCAAGCTGCAATGCGGCGACGCGGCCTGCGAGGCAATGCTCAACCGCATCGCCAAGGACGAGAACCGGCACATGCTCTTCTACCGCACGGTGCTGTCGGCAGCCATGGACCTGCATCCGGACCGCACCGTACGGGCTGTGGCAGATGTCGCCGCCTCCCTCCGTGCGCCCGGCCACAGCGCCCCCGGCTACGCACGGCTGGCCCAGTCAATGGCCCGATCCGGTATCTACAGTCCTGTCACCCACTACGAAGAGGTCTTGCAGCCCCTCGTGCGCTTCCTGGGCATCTTCGACGCCAGTGGCCTGCGCCCGGACGGTGAACAGGCACGGGAGGACCTCGCGGCCGTACTGGAGCACTCCGCTGCCCAGGCCGCACGGTTCGCCCGCATCTTCGAATCCTCAGCCACGTCCAGCCAGGCCCGGTTCACTGAACAGGGCTGCAGATCCGCGACGCTTTCGGCAGAGACGTAAGTCGCGAATCGCCAAGCGGGCCACCGCATCGACGTCGCACCACGGTCGGCGGGTCGCACACCTCCGGCGTGGTCCAGTTGGCCCGTCCGAAGGTGTGGGAGAGCTCGACGACTCCGGCGCGGCCGCATGCGGTGCAGGCCCGCATCAGGTCGAGCACCCGTCACCCGTCTCGTTCAGGCCGCCGATCGTGCGGGCTCAGAACGTCTCCTCCCCCTTGTCCCGCGCCGCGACCGACACCGGGGCGGCTTCGCTGTTGAGGAACTCGATCTGCCGGCCGAGCGTGAGGTGCCCGGTCTGATTTGACTCGGATGCAGGCCGGGTGCCGAGCGCGCCCGGGTACCCGTACTGCTCCCGCTACGCGTCTCGTTCGGCACTGCTTGTCACGACGCGTTCCGCTGTGTCCGTTGCCGGATCCGGGACGGTGCTGGGCATCGAGGCTGTGGCAGGGCGGGGCTGACTGAAAGCACCTTCAAGCGCTTCGAGCTCGGCGAGCCAGCGGGCGGGAAGTTCGTCGATGTCGGGCAGGCTGGGGTCGGCGACGACCGCCAGATGCGCGGCTCCGGCGTATTCACCCAGGCACACCGACAGGTGGTGTCCTGCGGGCAGGAACATCAGCGGCAACAAGGCGCGGGTGCTGCGGTCGCCGAGTCGAAGGGGCCGGGCGGGGCCGGGGACATGGGTGACCACCATGGTGGTGCGCCGCGGGTGCAGGATTCGCGCCAGGGCTCTGCCGTGCCAGCGCGTGGGCAGGAAGTCGAACAGAACATCGGCGTCGGGATCGCGGTGGCTGATCCGGATGTTCCTCGTGGCCAGGCGCGTGGCGGTCAGGCGCTCGGCGGCGGTGGGCAGGTGGCAGGGCAGGATGACGGGAACACCGCGGTGGAAGTTGCCCAGCGCGGCGTTCATGTCGCCGCGCCGGGTGTTGAGGGGGACCGTCACCCGTACGGTGCCTGTGGTCCGGTCAGGCAGCCAGGGCCGCAGGGCGCCGGCGAGGGCTGCCAGGTAGACGTCGTTGAGACTGACACCGCCTTCCCGGGCAATGGCCTTCATGCGAGGCAGGGGGGTGTGGGCCCACAGGCGTCGAGGTGGTCCGCTCGGGGCCTGGACCTCTGCGGGGCCGAGGCCGATGGCGTGCGCGGACACCATGAGGTCGGCGGCCGCTCGCATCAGGGCGCGCACGCGGCCAGCCGTCCAAGAGGGCGAGGGCCTGGGGGCTGTGGGGCGGGGGGACATGCCCGGTTCGCCCAGCGCGGCGAGTGTGATTCCGATCAGCGACATGCCGTCCAGGAGGCCGTGGTGAGCGCGAAGGAGTAGGGCGTACTCGTTGTCACGGTGCCCGTGAAGCAGGGTCATGCCCCAGGTGACGTCCGTGAGCGGCCGGGCGCACAGGCGCTCGATCGCCGCGTGCAGCGCGGTGTCACCGCCGTGCTCGGGCAGCGTCAGCTCCCGAAGGTGTTCGGCGGGTGCAGTGGGACCGCCCGTGTTCGCGCCTGGCGGGCGGGCCCGCGCGCTCAACGGCGGATGGGCCGCGCGCACCAATTCGATCAGCGCGTGCAGTTCGACGGTGGATGGCGTGCGGCCGGTGATCACGGCCACTCCGCCGATCTCCATACTCGTGTGCGGGTGCGCCGCGCCGTAGGCGAACCAACGCTCGCCCGCCGTGGTCGCGTCGTCATGGTCGTGCACGGTGTTCTCCGCTGAGGGTCGTTTCGCATGGCGATGATGTACGGGGTACGCGCGGGGCGGGTCATGCCCAGCGGTCGAGTTCCGGCAAGGCTCCGGTGCAGCCGGAAGTCACCGATCCAGGACGTCGGGGGCGCCTACTGCGGCCGTCGGCGGTGTGGGGGATGGTGCCGGCCGTTCGCCGGGGATCGCGGCGGCGATCTCTTGCACCAGTGCCCAGGCGTTGCGCACGGACGTCTGGGACACCAGGCGCGAGCCCAGGGCCGCGCGCAGGACGTAGCGTCCGTTGACGGTCGTGGGCGTCACCAGGATCTGGTGGGTGGCGTCGAGATCGGTGCGCAGGCGCTGTGTGCGGGCGTTGTCGCCGACGAGGCGGAAGCACACCAGCCCGAGGGAATGCGAGACCAATTCGAAGTCAGGGCTGTCGCGGACCAGATCGGCGAACAGCGCGGCGTGGGAGAGCTGTTCGCGGATGTGCGCGCGCAGGCCCTCGACGCCGTGGGTGCGCAGAACGAACCACAGTTTCAGGGCGCGGAAGGGGTGCATGAGCGGCACCTGCCAGTCCCGGAAGTCGGTGACGCCGCCTGAGTCGCTGGCCTGGTTGCGCAGGAAGTCGGGGCGGATGTCCATGGCGGCGGTGAGGCTGTGCCGGTCGGCCACCCACATGGCGTCGCAGGGCGGTCCCGTGAGCAGCCACTTGTGACAGTTCACAGCGTAGGAGTCGGCGTGCTCGACGCCCTCGTTGATCCAGCGGTTCTCCGGGCAGACGGCGGCCGACCCGGCGTACGCGGCGTCCACGTGCAGCCAGACCCCGAACTCGCGGCACACCGCGGCGATCGCGCCGACCGGGTCGATGGCGCAGGTGCCCGTGGTGCCGACCGAGGCGATCACGACCGCGGGAACGGTGCCTGCGGCGCGATCGGCTGCCAATTGCTCGCGCAGGGCGCTCGGGTCCATCTCGCAGGTACCCGCCGTGGTGGCGATCAGGGTCGGTTCCCCCAGGCCGGCGATGCGCGAGGCCTTGGGGACGCAGGAGTTCGCCTGGTCGGTGCAGTACAGGCGGTAGCGCCCCTCGGTGCCGTGCTCGCGCCAACGCCCGCCGGAGGCCCGGTACAGAGCGGCCACAACAGCCACGAGCACCGCCGAGGACGCGGAGTCCTGCAGGACTCCGCCGCCCTCGCTGGTGCTGAGGAACCGCTCCGGAAGGCCCAACGCGACCGCCAGATGGTCCAGGACGGCTTCCTCGAGTTCGGTGGCGGCCGGCCCCGTCGACCACATCATGTGCTGAACCGCCAGGCCTGAGGCCAACAGCTCGCCGACCACAGACGCGGGGCTCGTCTGGGTCGGGTAGTAGCCGAGGAAGGAAGGGTGCTGCCAGTGCACGAGCCCGGGCATCACCACACGCTGTACATCGGCCAGGACGTCCCGGATCGGCTCGCCGTGCACCGGAACGCAGTCGGGCAGCATCGCGCGCACGTCCCCTGGGTGAAGGTCCGGCGTCACCGGCAGGCGTTCCTCACGCAGATCTTCCCAGTAGTCCTCCAGGATCGCGGCGACCTCGCCGATCGCGCTGCGAAACGAATCATCACCATGAGTCACTGACATGCCCGGTAACGTATCGCATAAAAACTAGTGAAATGGCCCAGATGACAAGCGAATCCGTGGTGTGGCTCGCCCCGCCTCAGCACCTGCCCCACGGCCTGGAGACCCTGCGCGAGGCCGCGACCCGAGCCGACCGTCACCACACCCCCGGGCACCGCCGGCTCCCCCAACGCGACCGACGCGAAGCCGCGTTCGACGAATACTTCGCGGTCGCGCGTTGCCCCTGCGCCCCTGCGCCCCTCTTGGTCAACGCCCTCGACGACGCCCTCGCCACCGTACGGGCCCTCTCCCTGCACCCAGACGGATCCGTAACGGAGCCCGACCTCGATCTCGCCGCGCACGCGGCCGGACTGATCCCGCGAACGGACCGCTCCGGACCCGGGAGGCAGGCCACCGTACGCCAACGATGGATCCAGGGACACCAGCTCTTCTTCGCCCTCACCCAGGCCACCGTCGTCGCCCTGCGGCATGCGCTTCGCGCCCCCTCACCAGCAGATTCCGCCCACGGCCTGGAAAGCGCCGCTCACTTCCTGCGCGCCAGTGCGTCCGCCCTGCGCATCACCGCGTCCTTCGGCGCACAGGACTACCACGACAGCGTCCGGCCCTCGATGGCCCCGCCACAGGCTCCCCAGGGGTTCTCCGGACTATGGTCGGCGGATCACCGCGTCCTGGTGCAGAGCCTGCGCGAGTGGGGCCTGGCCGCACCGACGAGGCCCTCCACCTTGCGGCCCGCCCACCGTCGACTGGTCGAGGTCCTGACGGACGTTCACCACGCCCACATGGGCGTCTGCTCGCGCTTCGTCGGCTCCGGACCCTCCCTGCTCCGTGGCGCGGAACCGGGGGTGCACGTCCTGGACCGCCTGTGCCAGCGGCGCCGCTCGACTCTGGACGCCGCACCCGCTGCAAGGCCGACCCGACTGCCCGACACCGGGGACGAAAATCTCACCCTTCGCCACTGAGCCCATCCTTGACACGCCCGGAGCGCGCAGGGGAAGACGGCTCGGTTCGGCTCCTGGCGAGCCTTTCGGCCAGGAACAACATCACCGTTGTGCGGGTCGGTCGTTAGGGAGGGCATGGCGGTACGCAGCGGGAACGGGACGAACGGGACAGGAAGGGTGGCGTTGTGGGCGTCCCGGTCGTGGTGGGTGGTGGCGTGCGCGGCGGTTGCGCTGGTCGCGGCGATCCTGAGCCTTCCAGCGGTGTCCGGTGCTTTCGGTGCTGGAGGAACCATCGCCACAGGCACCGAGTCGGCCAGGGCTCAGACGCCGGTTGAGCTGCTGGGTGTCGGCACGCCGGATCTGGTGCTCGCTCTGACGATGCGCGACGGTGGCACTCGCCCGGCGGTTGCATCCGGGGTCGTCGCCCGCGCCCTGGCGGACGATCCGGCTGTGCGCACGGTGCACTCGGCTGCCTCGGGAGATCCATGGCTGCTTTCACGTGACGGACGCTCCGGATTGGTGACGGTCTCGCTGTCGGGCAGCGACGCGGACCGCAAGGAAGCCGCATTGCGCCTGGTGCCCAAGGCACGAGCGGCGGCGCCGGGGACGCGGGTGGACGCGAGCGGAGCCTCATGGGCGACGGCCGAGATCGACCAGCAGGGCGGGGCCGATCTGCTGAAGGCAGAACTCTGGGCCGCGCCCCTCATCCTGCTCCTCCTCTTGCTGACCTACGGTTCATGGGCTGCGGCCGCGCTACCCCTCGCAGTCGCGGTCCTGGCCGTCGTCTGCAGTGCGCCGCTGCTGGGTCTGCTGGCCCACGCGACGGATGTCTCCGCATTCGCGGTCAACGCGGCCGCGGCTATCGGCTTCGGTCTGTCGATCGACTTCACCTTGTTCGTTCTCGCCCGCTACCGCGAAGAGCACGCGAAAGGCATGCCGCGCACCCGGGCACTGGAAGTGGCCCTCGACACCTCCGGGCGCTGCGTGGTCTGTTCGGCTGTAGTGATCTCTTCATGCCTGGTGGCGGTGGCCGCCATCCCCGTTCCGCTGCTGCGCGCACTGGCCCTTGCGGGTGTGGCGGTGACGCTGCTGGCGGCGCTGGCCGCGTTGACGGTCCTGCCGGCCGCGTTGACCCTGTTGGGTGATCGCGTCGACGGCGCCGACCCGCTGCGCCGGCTGCGCCGGGCTCCCATTGAGGGGGCCAGCCGGTTCTGGCGCGACCTCGCCCGCCGTGTCACCGCCCGGCCCGTTGTGGCGGGCGCAGGGGCGCTGGCGGTGCTGATCATGATGACGTGGCCGGCCATGGGTCTGCGCTTGGGCGCGATCGACGAACGGACGCTGCCCTCGACGGCCTCGGCCGCCGCTGCCGCCGAGGCCGTGCGCGGGCGCTTCGAGGTACCCCCGGAGCAAGTCCAGGTGGTGGTGCTGGAACGTCCGGACGCGGGCCTCGGGAATTACACGGCCGCCGTGACCCGGCTGCCGCATGTGGGTGCGGTGCGCGTTGTGCCCACCTCTGCGGCGGGCCCTGGGCAGGCGGCGCAGAAACCGCGCCCGGCGGTGGTGCTGGTGGCAGCAACGGTGGGACCCGACACGCCCCAGGCGGCGCGCTTGGTCGATGAGTTGCGGAGGACTCCCGCTCCGGGCCCGGTCCTGGTAGGTGGTCGGGCTGCGCAGATCACCGACACCACAGACGCGGTGCGCGGCGCGCTGCCCTGGGTGGTGGTGGCGATGTGCCTGTTCCTGCTGGCCGCGCTCACCGTGTTCACCCGCAGTGCAATGGCCCCCCTGAAGGCGCTCGTAGTGGCCGTCGTCAGCTTGGCTGCCGTTCTCGGATCAATTGTGTGGATCTTTCAGTACGGACACGGGGCGGACGCGCTGGGCGGGTTCACGCTCGCCGGTTCCCTCGACGCGAGTCTGCTGCTGTTCACACTGGCCGTGGCGTTCGGCCTTTCCATCGACTACGAGATCTTCCTCCTCGGCAGGATCAGGGAGGAGTTCGACCGCAGCCTGGACAACCGGGCGGCCATCGTCACGGGCATCTCCCGCACCGGCCGGCTGATGACCTCGGCCGCGGCGGCCCTTGCCATCTCCACCGCAGCCATCACTACCTCCCACGTCACCATCCTCAAGCTCATGGGCGCGGGCATCGCCTCCGCGGCGATCGTCGACGCGATCCTCGTCCGCGGAATCCTCGTCCCCGCAGTCATGGCTCTTCTCGGTCCCGCCAACTGGTGGAAGCCCGCACGCATCAGCCGACAACGTCGTCGCGGCCCGCGGACCGCGACAAGTGAAGCCGCGGCAGGCTGACCGCCCGGCTACCGGAACGGCCCGTTCGCCGCTCCGCGCTGCGGCCGGACACCACACCGCCCCCGGGGGTGCGCCCCGCGAAGGAACTTCCTTCCCGCATTCCCGCATTCCCGCTGACCGTCGAGGGCCGGGGGTCGCAGCGGCCTGGCCATACTCCGTTCAACGCGCAACCACCTGTGCGGCCACTCCGTTTCCGAAATGGCGTGCGATCCCGGAGGCCGCGGCCCGCCGGCGTTGCTCCCGCCGCCTGGGGCCCCGCTCGGCCGGTCGCGGTGTGAGGCCGAGGTGCGCGGTGGTGGCGGTGGCGTCCAGGACCCGGGCGACGACAGGCTGGAGCGGGCCGCTGAGGTGGAAGCCGGCTTCCGCTCGGGCCGCTTCGGCCTTCGCCCACAGCAGGGCCCTCAGGCCGGAGCAGTCGCAGAAGGACACGCCGCTGATGTCGATGCGCAGCAGGGCCGGGTGGCTGTCGAGGGATTGGCGGACCGCGTCGCGTACGGCCGGCGCGGTCGCCACGTCGAGTTCCCCGGCGAGGCGGACCAGGCCGTGACCGGCGACAACGGTGAGGGGGGACTGGCGAGGGAGCGGGATCACGCCCGGCTCCCGCGGCCCGCTCTGTCCGGACGGTGCATCGGATCTGCCTCCTCAGGCCGCGGCCGGTGGGTTCGCCAGTCCGGAGACGCGCCGGTACTCGGCGTTGATGCGCTGCGCTTCTACGAGTTGGTCTTCGAGGATGACGATCCGGCACGCGGCCTCGACCGGCATGCCCTGGTCGACGAGCTCACGGGCGCGGGCCGCGATGCGCAGCTGGTAGCGGGAGTAACGCCGGTGACCGCCGGTGGAGCGCAGCGGGGTGATCAGGCGGTGCTCGCCGATCGCGCGAAGGAAATTCTGGGTGGTGCCGAGCATGTCGGCAGCCCGGCCCATCGTGTAGGCGGGGAAATCATCGTCATCGAGACGGCCAAGCATGTCGCCTGCGGTCATTTCACCTCTCTGTGGAACATGCGGAGGGGCCCTGGTGCCTATGGCACCAGGGCCCCGAAGGAACTGCTACACCATCTGCCGGCCCTGGTACTGCGCCGGCCTACTTATCCGCCTACCCGACCTGAACTCAACACTGTCGGGGGTGCGGGGATCGCGGTTGCTTGACCGGAGACCACCTCACTCACGATGTCCTGCGGTACCCGGACTCGCGTGGCGTCCGGGCGATCCTGATGGCGCCCAATCCCTCCGTTCATCCCTCGGATGATCAACTACTTACCACTGGGAACTGCTGTACTGCTGATACTGCGAACTGCGGGTACTGCTCGTGGCCTGACCCAGCGCCACGTCTTCGGCAGCCAGCCCCGTCGCCCGTCCTGCGTCTGCTCTGGCTTAGAACCCCACTGCCGAACCTCCCGGTGCGCGCGCCCGCAGCCCGACGCCTTCACCGAGGTACTGCTCCACTCACTGAACTGCTGGGTACTACTACTGCGAACTACGTGTACTGCTCTTACCGCTGTACTGCGAACCGCTTTCACTACTCGTGACCTGACCGAGCGCCACGTCTTCGACAGCCAGCCCCGTCGCCCATCGTGCGTCTGCTCTGGCTTAGA
Source organism: Streptomyces sp. NPDC006544 (assembly GCF_040611715.1). Lineage (NCBI taxonomy): Bacteria > Bacillati > Actinomycetota > Actinomycetes > Kitasatosporales > Streptomycetaceae > Streptomyces > Streptomyces sp. NPDC006544. The sequence goes on from NZ_JBEXOV010000018.1 coordinate 59,489, forward strand.
ACCCCACTGCCGAACATCCCGGTGCACGCGCCCACACTTCGAAGCGTTCACCGAGGTACCACTCACCTACTTCACTGCTGGGTACTGCGAACTACGGGTACTGCCACTGCGTCAACTGCGGTCCTGCTCACGGCGGCCCCTGATCACTGCGGGCCACCCGGTCCGGTCGCCAGTCCCGTCGCCGTCCTGCAACCACTCTGGCTTCGACACTCCACCACCGCACCGTCATGCGTACTGCGACTACTCGTACTGCGGGTACTGCTGCCCGGCAGTTCGTCTCTGCCAGGCCCTTCGGTCTCTCTGGGCTACGAGAGAAACCATAACCACAGCACCGCCATATGTCTACTCCGACCACCACAGATTTTTGGGAGCGCGGTGGGGAGATAATCACCCCCCGTGACGTCGGCCCCCTCCCACCGGAGCGGCGGCCTTCCAGGACACACTTTCGCCAGCTCGACCCGAGCGGGCTGCTGGGCCGAGAGACCCGCGCACGAAAAGTCACGGCGGGGCCGGTGCCGGACCGCCGTGGCACGACCGTCCGAGGGGCGCAAGGCTTACCGCGAGGCGGCTCTCCCGAGCCCTGGCCGCACACCCGTACTGGGCCGTCCCCCGGCGGCCGGATGGAGCTGGTGCGCCAGGCCCGTGCCACCCCTTGGGTGTGGCCGGCGTGATCGTTTTCGGCGCAGGCCGACGTCGCGATGGGCCGGTGGGCCGACAGGCGAGTGCGCTGCTCTGCAGAAACTGTTTGGGGCTGTCCGGTGACCAGTCGGCCGTTGAGGCGTTGGCCTGGTGGGCCGCTGCGTGCCGCGTGGGCACGCCTCGAGGCGGTGATCATGGCCCGGGCCCTCTCCCCCATCCGCACTTCGCCCCTCTTTGGTGCTTTCAGTCTGGAGACGCGTGTACCCACCCTGTGAACCCAGTCGGCCTTCACCCGTTGCGGGCCGTCGCTGGCATCCCGCGTGGGCGGTTCCTGCCGTGGTCGCCGCGACGCTGGTCGTCCCCCCGCTCGGTGCCGCGCTGGCATTCGTGGCGCGTTGGGACAGGGCCGGCAAGGCGGTGACGGTCGTGTTGGCATCGGTCTGGTTCGGAGTGCTGCTGCTGGCCGGTGCCAGTCCGAAGCCCGTCGGTGTTGACGCCAAGCCGCAGCCTCAGCCGGTGGTCGTGGTCACGGTTACCGCTCCCGTCCCGACGGCTTCTGCACCGGTCCCTGTGTCGCCCGCTCCAACGGCGTCCCCGCCGGTGTCGTCGCCGGAGTCGTCGCCGACGGGGGCGCCAGCGCCGCCGCTTCCTCCTGCCCCTGAGGGGGTGGCCGGTGCTGCCCGGCGGCCTCAGGCTGATGCGCCGGCGGAGCCGGAGCGCCAGCCGGTGGTGGATGACGCCAAGACCAGGGCTTCCGGAAGTGCTCCTGCCGCCGACAAACCCTCATCCGGCAACGGCAAAAGCAGAAGCTCTGCGTCCGGGAGCGGGAGTGCGGTGTCGTACCGGAACTGCACCGCGGTCAGGCAGGCGCAGGCGGCTCCGATCCGGCGTGGCGATCCTGGCTTCGGGCCGCATCTCGACCGTGACGGTGACGGTGTCGCCTGCGAGTGATCCCACCGGCTGCGGTGGAGGCTGTCGCGCCCGTGCGGGAGGCGTGGAGACCAACACCGCCGACACGGCCTGGTCAGCCCGCCCGGCTTGGGGATGGCTCGACTGGGACCAGCGGCGGCGTGCTGGGCCTCGGTCTGACGTTCGTGGCGGGCCGGGGATCCATGCGGGTGCCGCCCTCCTCCTCGGGGCTGATCGGGGAACGCCGCGTCTCGGCGCCGCGCCACCACAGCAAGCGGCCGTAGGTGCGGAAAGCGACCAGCGCGGCGCCGACAACGCCGGTGTAACCCGATTGGCCGAGAGGTACTACTGAGACGTCACGCGGCTGTGACCAGCCGGCCCGGCGCGTGCTCCTGATGCACCCACCGGCGCCTGGTCGCTCAGGAGCGGTGGTGTGGATCGGGGTCGTCGTCGGGGGTCTGCCAGGAGTCCTGGTGGGCTCTGGCCTGCGGGTTCTGTCCGGTCGGGTTGGTGCCGGGGTCTGTACCTCGTGTCCTGCGCCGAGCGCCGTAGGCGAAAGCTCCGATCAGCAGAACGACCAGTACGACACCGGCCAGCAGCAGGAACAGGGACGAGGAGCCCTCGGCTGCGAGAGGCGCTGAAGTGATCATGTCGTGCGCTTACCCGCAATCGGCGGCTTGGCACAACTCCAGGGAATCCGATCGGGCGGTCCGCGTCGGCGCTTCGCGGCGAGCGGCCGTGTACACCCTGTGGGTGCTGAGGGGTCGGCACAGCGCCCGCGCGCCGGTCCATGGAATCGCACAGGCCGACCGGGCCTGGGCGCTGCGTGGGCGCGGGGAGGTTCCGCCGCACTTCGCGCTGCCCCCCAGCGCGTCGAGGCCCGCCGAATGCACACCCGGCCGAGCCGTTGACGTCACCGCGGACGCATACCGCATCAGCGGATCAACCGCTCGAATCGTTTTGGTTCGAGCACCGCGGGCAGGCGGAGTGGGAACCACCGTGTCGAGCGCCGCCACCAGCGGTTACGCCCGCCGGGCGAACACATCCAGCGGGGGCGGCGCCGCGCCCTTCTGGAGGCTTCGCATGACTGTTTCCGCTGGCTCTGGCCCGCTTGCCGCTCTGTCCGCCGCGGGGGTGTCGGTCTGGCTCGACGACCTGTCCCGCGAGCTCCTGGCCGGTGGAGAGCTCGAGGGGCTGATTGCGGACAAGCACGTGGTGGGGGTCACCACCAACCCGACGATCTTCGCCTCCGCGCTGTCGAAGGGGGACCGCTACGACGAGCAGTTGCGGCGCTTGGGTGACCAGGGGAGCAACGTCGATGACGCGGTGTTCGCTCTGACCACGGACGACGTACGGGATGGCTGCGATGCCTTCGGTGCGGTCTACGAGCGCACCGGCGGCATCGACGGACGGGTCTCGCTCGAGGTCGACCCGCGGTTGGCGCAGGACGCCGATGCCACCGCGACCCTGGCCCGGAAGCTGTGGGAGGCGGTCGACCGCCCCAACCTGTTCATCAAGATCCCGGCCACCCGCAAGGGCCTGAAGGCGATCACCGCGGTCGTCGCCGAGGGCATCAGCGTCAACGTCACGCTGATCTTCTCCCTGGAGCGTTACCGCGAGGTGATGGACGCCTACCAGAGCGGCCTGGAGCAGGCCCAGGCCTCCGGCCGGGACTTGGCGGACATCCACTCGGTGGCGTCGTTCTTCGTCTCCCGCGTCGACACCGAAGTCGACCGCCGCCTCGACGCCATCGGCACTCCCGAGGCCCGGGCGCTCAAGGGCAAGGCCGCGGTCGCCAACGCCCGGCTCGCCTACCAGGCGTACGAGCAGACGCTCGTCGATCCCCGCTGGCAGCGCCTCGCCGCGGCCGGAGCCCGTGTGCAGCGTCCCCTGTGGGCATCCACCGGGGTCAAGGACCCGTCCTACCCCGACACGATGTACGTCAGCGACCTCGTCATCGCGGGCACGGTGAACACCATGCCCGGCGCCACACTGGCCGCGTTCGCCGACCACGGCACCCTGCCCGCCCACGCACCGACGGTGGAGGTCTTCACGGCCGCCGCCGCACACCTGAAGGCGCTGAACGAGGCAGGCATCGACTTCGCAGACGTCACCGACACGCTGGAGCGCGAAGGGCTGACCAAGTTCGAGAACAGTTGGATGGAACTGGGCGAGTCGGTGGAGCGCGCAATGCACGCCGCAGCCGGTACCGGGGGCGCCCGTGGCGGGAGCCGGGACGGTGACGTCGGGAACGCCGATCTGCTGGGTATCTATCTCAACGACCACTATGCCGGCGCCACCGGTGGGCTGGAGCTCTTCCGGCGGGCGGCGCAGGCCCGTACGGAGCCCGAGGAGGCCACGGCGCTGGCCGGCCTCGCCCAGCAGGTCGACGAGGACCGCGACGCGCTGGCCCGGATCATGAGCGATCTGGGCATCTCCCTCAGCCAGTCCAAGGCAGCCATGGGTTGGCTCGCGGAGAAGGCAGGCCGCCTCAAGCCCAACGGGCACTTCCTCTCCCGTTCACCCCTCAGCGACGTCCTGGAAGCGGAGTCGATGCTGCTGGGCGTCCTGGGCAAGGCAGCCTGCTGGCGCACCTTGCGTGCGTTGGCCGACTCCGACGAGCGCCTCTCCGCCGCGAACCTGGACGCGCTGTTGGAGCGCGCCGCACAGCAGAGTTCCGCGCTGGAGGCACTCCGCTCGGCGACGGCTGCCCGGACGCTGTCGTCCCGACCCGCCGCCTCGCGGTGATGTCGGCCGGGGCACCGCCCCTCCCGACGTGACCGACAGCGAAGCTCAACCGGACCGCGGGCGCAGGCGTCGCGGGTGACGTGCAGCAACCCCTCCCCCACGTCTGCGCAGAACCCGACTTTCGCCGAGAGCCACGCCCTGGCCGGGTGATGCGCGGCACCCCCCGGTAAAGGGTGACGTGATCTGTCAGTTTTGGCAGGAACGATGGATGTCATGAGCCACGGAGACATCACCCCTCAGAACCCGCAGAACACGCAGGACCAGCAGAACAGCCAGGACACGCAGAACACCGAGCAGTCCGGCCGGTCCGGTCCGCTCGCGGGCCGGATCGCGCTCGTGGCGGGTGCCACCCGCGGTGTGGGGCGGGCTCAGGCCGTGGAGCTCGGCAGGGCCGGTGCGACCGTGTACGTCACCGGCCGTACCACCCGGGGCCGGGCCAGCGAGGTAGGCCGGACCACCGAGACCATCGAGGAGACCGCTGAACTCGTCACCGCGGCGGGCGGCACCGGGATCGCGGTTCCCACCGACCATCTCGAGGAAGCCCAAGTACGCGCCCTCGTCGAGCAGGTGGACCGGCAGCACGGGCGGCTCGACATCCTCGTCAACGACCTGTGGGGCGGCGAGCACCTTCTGGCCACTTCGGTGTTCGGGAAGAAGAGCTGGGAAACACCGCTCGCCGACGGCCTCCGGATCCTGGAACTCGGCGCGCGCTCACACGTGATCACGGCGGCGCTGCTGCTTCCGCTGCTGATCCGCTCCGACGCGCCGCTGCATGTGGAGGTCACTGACGGCACCGCGCACTCCAACCGCCGCTACCGGGAGAACATGTACTACGACCTGGCCAAGAACGCCCCGATCCGCCTCGCGTTCGGCCTGGGCCAGGAGCTGGCCGAGTACGGGGGCGCGGCCGTCGCGGTCTCGCCGGGGTTCTTGCGCTCGGAGCAGATGCTCTCCCACTTCGGTGTGCGTGAGGACAACTGGCGTGACGCGATCGCCCAGGAGCCGACGTTCGCGATCGCGGAGTCACCGAGCTACCTCGCCCGTACGATCGCGGCGCTGGCCGCCGACCCGGATCGCGCGAAGCGGTGGAACGGCAAGTCCACGTCCAGCGGGGAACTCGCCAGGGCGTACGGGGTGACGGATGTGGACGGCAGCCAGCCGGACGCCTGGGCATACTTCGAGGACGTCACTTTCGGCGGTAGGAAAGGCTCCCCCGAGGACTACCGCTGATCCCGCCTACTCCGGTCCCGGCTACTCCGGTCCCGCCCACTCCGGTCCCGCTTGCTCCGTTCCGCCTCCTGAGGGTCGGCCTGGTAGAGGGCGGCCAGGGCTGCGGCGCGCTCACGGAACCGGGCGCGCAGGCGAGCCGGGGCCAGCACCTCGGCGTCCGCGCCGAGCCGGGACAGCTGGTCGAAGGCCACGTCCTCGGACTCCGCCGGCAGGTCGAGGGTGACCAGGCCGGCGGGGTCGGGGGCGCTCGCGGAGGCGAGCGCATCCGCGACGGCGGCCCCGTCCACGACGGCGGGCAGCTGCCGTAGGCCCCGGTCGGTCAGCCGGACGGTGACGGTGGTGCGCAGCAGGGTGCGGGCGAAGGCCGCCGACCGGGTATCCCAATGCGCGGCCAGCTCGAAGGCCGGGTCGCGCACGAACGGCTCCTCCCTTCCGGGTACGGGTCCCAGGGCGGTGATCCGGTCGACGCGGTAGGTACGCCAGCCGCCGTCACGGTCCTGCCCCTCGCCGGGGATGCGGGACACGAGGTACCACGTGCCGGCCTTCAGCACGAGCCCGTACGGCTCCACCACCCGCGCCACGGCAGAGGGCGGTGCGCCGTCCCGGCCGGGCCGCAGGTACGACAGTTCGACGGCCCGGTCCGTCCACACCGCGCGGGCCAGCTCCGGCAGCAGTTCCGGGGTCGCGGGTTCGCGGAACCAGGCCGGGGCGTCGAGGTGGAAGCGGCGCGCCGAGGACTCGGCGCTCTGGCGTACCGACGGGAGCAAGGTGGCGGTCAGCTTCAGCCGGGCTGTTTCAGCCGCGTGCGACAGCCCCAGATCCCGCAACGCGGAGGGCAGACCGGACAGGAAGAGCGTCTCCGCCTCGTTCGGATGGAGCGTGGTGAGCCGGGTCCGGTATCCCGCGGCGAGGAAGTACCCGCCCGCCCGGCCCCGCTCCGACCGGACGGGGACTCCGGCCTCCTGCAGCGCCTGGGCGTCACGGATCACGGTCCGCTCGGAGATCTCCAGCTCACGGGCGAGAGCGGCCCCGGTCAGGCCGGGGTTCGACTGGATCAGGAGAGCCATACGGATCAGGCGGGCGGCGCGCATCCTCCAAGGATCGCCGACCCGGCGGACGCCGCACGAAGTCGGTACGACCGAGACCGGCGACGGAGCGACGGGGGCTGCCGGTCGACGGAGTTCCGGCGACGGCGACGCATGCCGCGCCGCCCTCGCCGGAACCGTCAGCCCCCGTCAGCCCCCGTCAGCCCCCGTACGGGCCCGCACCTCCTCCGGGGTGAGGTAGTGGTCCGTGTACTCGAAGTCGCGCAGCGTGCCCGGCTTGTAGGTCTGGAAGCCCGTCCGGACGAAGTCGTCTCCGGCCACGGCGTTCAGGAGCCAGTTCGTCATCACCCGGGTCTTCGCGGCTCCGGTGCGCAGCGCCGCCCAGTGGTAGCCGCGGGCCACGGCCTGTGCGGGCATTCCGCGCAGGTCGATGCCGAGCGGCCGGGAGACGCCGTCGCGGCCGCCGAGGTCCACGACCAGTCCGAGGTCCTTGTGTACGTACGGACGCAGCGGCGTGCCGCGCAGCGTGGCGACGAGGTTGTCGGCGGCGGCCTTGCCCTGGCGTGCGGCGTGCTGCGCGGTGGGCGGGCACACCGCGCCGTCTCCGCCGCCCGCGAGGTCGGGTACGGCGGCCGCGTCGCCGAGCGCGAACACACCGTCCGCTCCTGGGACCCGCAGGTCCGGTGCGACGACGAGCCGGCCGCTCTTGGCCGTCTCGGCTCCCAGCGTGGCGATGAGCGGGCTCGCGGCGACGCCGGCCGTCCAGATGAGGGTGCGGCAGGGCAGCACGCGTCCGTCGGTGAGGGTGATGTCCTCGGGGCCCGCCTTGGCGACGGAGGCGCCGAGCGAGACCTCGATGCCGCGGCGGCGCAGCACGTCGAGGGCGGCCCGGCCCAGCCGGTCGCCGAGCTCGGGCATGAGCTTGGGGGCCACGTCCACGAGGTGCCAGCTGATCTCGCGCCGGTCCAGCCGGGGGTAGCGGCCGACGGCGTTCGTGGTGAGCCGCTCCAGGGAAGCGGCCGTCTCGGTACCGGCGTAGCCTCCGCCCACCACGACGAACCCGAGGCGGGAGGCCCGTTCCGCCGAGCCCGGCGCGGCGGCGTCGGCCAGGTCGAGCTGAGCGATCACGTGGTCGCGCAGGTGGGCCGCCTCGGCCAGGGTCTTCATACCGCGGCCGTGCTCCGACAGGCCTGGGATGTCGAAGGTGCGGGTCACGCTCCCCGGCGCGAGCACCAGGTGGTCGTACGGCTGGTCCACCAGCTCCCCGGTGATCTTCCGGATGACGCAGACCTTGGCCCGGGTGTCGACGCCCACGGCCCCACCGGGCACGATCTGGGTCCGGTGGCGGCGGCTGCGGCGCAGCGACACCGCCACGGACTGGGGGGTGAGCACCCCGGAGGCCACTTGAGGCAGCAGGGGCAGGTAGAGCTGGTAGGAGAACGGAGTGACCAGCAGGATCTCCGCCTCCCCGGGTGACAGCGTCCGCTCCAGGCGGCGTACGCAGGAGACGCCGGCGAAGCCCGCGCCGACGACCATGATCCTCGGTCGCGCCATGTTGTCCGTCCCTTCTCGGGTGTACGGGTCCCCTGCACGCCTTCCCCGGCAGACCGTTTCATGCACACGGAAAGCGGGAGGGACACCTCCGAGTTCTGGAACGGTCGGTACATCGACGCGGGCACCGTCCGCCGCCTCACCGGCCGGCGGAAGCTCCGCCGCGAGATGCACCGCCGGATGCGCGGCAACGGCTACTACGGCGCGCCCTGTCGAGAGGGACTGCCAACGTCTCATCGATCTGTGGGTCCCGCGGGTTCTTCGTCACCACCGTCCGGCCGGCCCCACGCTCGAGCGCCAGCGCCAGCGCCAGCGCCAGCGCCAGCGCCAGCGCCAGCGGGACGATGCGGCCGCCCAGGGCCAGTTCGCCCGCGAGCAGGACTTCGGCGGTCTCCTCAGCCGACTGGACGGAGAAGCGTGTTGCTGTGCATGGTGTCGTTCCCTCCGCGGGAGTTGCCGGTCCGGGGCCGACCGCTCTTCGGCCGGCCCCGGACTCGGTGTGTCCCGCAGTTCCACTCGGTGCGGGCGAGGGTTACTTCAGCGGGCGGCAGAGCAGGGCGTCGAGGACGCCGCCCGTGTGCGCGTACCACGCGGTGGCGACACCGGCGATGTACTCGTGGTCGGCGCACTGGCCCTTGTAGTAGCCGGGCGCCCAGTCGCTGGTCACCGAGCCGCCGGTGGAGGGCCGGTTGTCGCCCTTGTCGAACCACACGGTGCGGCCGGTGAGCGGCAGCGGATCGGCGGCAGGTGCGCAGAGCACCGCCTTGACGGGCCCGTCGGCGCTGTAGCCGACGACGAAGCTGTTGTCCGGGCACTGCAGCTTGCCTCGGCCGGGCGCCCAGTCGCCGTGGGTGGCGTAGCGCTCGTCGGTGACGACCGTCCAGTTGCCGGGGGCCTTGGCGGGCTGGTTCGCGTCGGTGCACAGGCTGCGGTCGGAGCTGCGGGCGAAGGCGGTCAGCCGCTCGGTGTCGGGGCAGTTGCCCTTGCGGTTGCCAGGGCTCCAGTCCGGCTTGGCGAGCATCGTGGCGGACAGGTTCTGGTTGCGGTCGAGCATGTTCCAGCGGTTCGCCCCGGGAACCTGACCGGTCTTGCCCGGCGCGTTGACGAGCTTGTTCCACGCGGTGGCGCGCCAGTCACCCGGGTCCACGACACTCTGCTTCTTGCCCATGGCGTCGTAGGAGATCAGCGCCCAGTTGTCGTTCGGCTTGCCGTTGGCGCCGGTCCAGCCGACCAGCGGCCACTGGGCGAAGTCGGTGTCGTTCTTCACCAGGATGTCGGTGAAGTTGGCGAACCAGGTCTTCTCCTTGGTGTCGTCCGAGCCGCGTCCGGCGGCGCCGAACTCGCTGATCCAGACCGGGGCGGTGAAGTGCTGGCCCTCCTGGGTGACGAACAGGGCTTCCTCGTCGACCAGTTGCTTGAGCTTTTCGAGCGGGAAGTCCTCGTAGGGCCAGTCGTTGGTGTGGCCGGGGCCGCTGTCGGCGCCCGTGTAGTTCGGGCCCGTGTAGCCGTAGAAGTGGGCGGCGTACACCAGCTTGTTGGACTTGATCAGGGTGTTGGAGAGGTTGCGGACCGGGGTCAGCATCGGCCTGCCGTAGCTCATCCCGTTGAGCGGTATGCCCTGCCAGTTGATGCCCTCCATGACGATGAGCATGTCGGGGTTTGCCTGGAGGATCTTGTTGCCGGCCTCCTGGAAGGCTGCGTACAGGTCGTGGTCGTCGCCCCAGCCCCAGTTGGCATCGTTCCAGGTGTCGCGGCGGACCTCGTTGCGCAGGTCGGCGCCGACCACGCGCTTGTCGTCCTTGTACCGGTTGGCCAGGGAGACCCAATCGTCCACCCACTGCTTGGTGGGCTGCCCGCTGTTCCAACGCTCGTTGCCGTCCAGGCCGCAGCAGAAGCGGTAGCTGGTGGTGTGGTTGTTGAGGATCACCGCGAAACCGTCGGCGGTGAGCGCGGCCACCACGGCGTCGAAGACCTGGAGGGGGGTCTTGCCCTTGAGCTGCGGGTTGGCGGTGACGGCCGGGTCGGGGACGGCTGCGGTGTCGCGCATCATCGCGTTGGCGAAGGGCAGCCGGATGCTGTTGATGCCCAGCGTATGGAAGTCGGCCAGGATCTTCGCGATCGGCGTCCGGTCCAGGCCGAGCGGGATGTTGTGCGCGTTCTGGTCGGCCTGGTGGTTCGCCGTGTCGCTGACGTCGCCGCTGCCCTCCCAGGTTCCCTGGGCGCCGGCCCAGTTGCTGGACTTGAGCTTGAAGCGGTTGCCGTCCGCATCGACGATGTACCGGCCCCGGGTGCTGAGCGGTGCTGTCCAGGAGGCGGTGAGCTGCTGGCCGGTGAGCGCGACCGGTGCGGTGGAGGCAGGTTCCGTGGGGGCGGCGGAGGCGGGGACGGCGCCGATCAGCAGCAGGCCGACGGCGAGGAGCACCGGAAGTCCGCGGGCGGTGGATCTGGCCAGTCTCATGGTGGTGCCCTTCATCGGGGTGGGGGGGAAGGGGCGGGCTCAGCCCTTGAGTCCGCTGGTGGCGATGCCTTCGACGATGTAGCGCTGTGCGACGAGGAACATGACGACGAGCGGCGCGATGGTCACGACCGCTCCGGCGAAGAGTCCCGGGAGGTTGATGGTCTGGGCGGTGAGGAAGTTCGACAGTGCGATCTGCGCCGTCCACGACCCCGGGTCCTGTCCGACGACCAGCGGCCACAAGAAGGCGTTCCAGCTGTCGATGAACGCCAGCGCCCCCAGTGAGGCCAGCATCGCCACGGAACTCGGGAGCGCGACCCGCCGGTAGAGCCCGAGCCAGCCGAGGCCGTCCAGACGGCCGGCTTCTTCCAGTTCCTTGGGGAACCGGAGGTAGAAGTTGCGGAACAGCAGTACCGCAAAAGGGTTGAACAGGCCGGGCGCGATGATGCCCCACAGCGTGTTCACTCCGCCGAGGGAGCCCACGACGATGAACGTCGGGACGAAGGTCGCCGAGCCCGGGATCATCATGGTGGCCATGATGAGCGCCAGCAGGAATCCGCGGCCTGGCAGAGGAATCCGTGCGAAGGCGTATCCGGCGGCCGAGGCGAACAAGGTCGAGAGGGGTGCGCTGATCAGCGCGACGATCAGTGAGTTCCGCAGGCCTTCTGCCATGTGCAGGGTCGGGTCGGAGAACAGGGAGGTGAAGTTCTCCCAGTGCAGGGTGGACGGCCACCAGGTCCAGTGCGGTGACGTGATGCCCTGGGAGTCCATCAGGGAGTTGCGGAGCATGATGTAGAAGGGCGCCAGGAAGATCAGGGTGACCACGCCGATGAGCGCGCTCCGGGCCGTCACCCGCACGGTGCGGTTGAGCGATTGCACGGGTCTCACTCCTCGTTCTTGCCGAAGCCGGTGATCCGGCCCTGGATCAGCGTCACGGCCACGATGAGGGCGGTGACCATGAACGCGCCGGCCGATCCGAGGCCGTAGTTCTGGTCCTGCATCGCCTTGCCGTACAGGTACACCAGTGGCGGGCGTACCGCTGTGGCGGCACCGCTGGTCGCCCCGCCGCCTCCGGTGAACAGGTTGTAGAACTCGTCGAACGCCTGGAACGCGGCGATGAACAGCAGCATGAGCACCGCCACCGAGGTGTTGCGGAGCATCGGCAGCGTGATCCGGCGTGTCAGGCGCCAGCCGGTCGCGCCGTCGAGGGACGCCGCCTCGTAGATCTCCCGGGGGATGCCCTGGAGGCCGGCCAGGAACAGGACCATGAAGAAGCCGACCTGGAGCCAGAGCCGCAGGGTGACGATCACGACCCAGTACAGGGGTGGGCTCTGTGTCTGGAGCCAGGGCGTCGCATCCATCCCGAACCAGGCGCCGATGGTGTTGGCGACGCCGCCGGGGACGCCGTTGAACAGGCACATCTTCCACACCAGCGAAGCGGCCACGTACGACACCGCGGCCGGGATCAGGAAGCTGGTGCGGAACAGGGCCCTGCCACGCCTGATCCGGTGGACCATCAGGGCCAGACCGAGCGAGCCGACGAACGTGACCGGCACGATGAACAGGGTGAACAGCAGGATCTGGGTGAGGGACTTGCGGAACTCGGGGTCTGCGAGGAGCTGGTGGTAATTGGCGAATCCGACCCAGTCGCCCAGGGCGATCGTGCGGTCCGCCTTGGAGAAGCTGAGCAGGAAGCTCCACACGATGGCGAAGTACTTGAAGATCCCGATGCCGACCAGGATCGGGGCGCTCAGCAGGGCGAAGGCGCCTACGGTCCGCCAGTCCGTACGTCGACGCCGGGTTGCCGCGGGGGCGGCATCCCTCGACTGATCCGCGGGACGTCCTGGGCGCGTCGGGGACAGCGTCGCCCGGGGGGCGGTGCCCATCAGACCTTCTGCTTGTCGATCTCGGGCTGGGCCTTCGCGGCGCCGGCGGTCAGCAGGTCCGCCACGTCGCCCTGACCGGTCATCGCTTTGGACGCGGCGTCACTGAAGGCGGTTCGGACCGCGCTTGACCAGGTGTTCGGGTTCGCCTTGCCGTACTGGGCCGCCAGCTCGACGGCTTCCTTGGCGGTACCGGTACGGAGCTTGTCGGCCTCGGCGACGACGGCCTTGCGCGGCGGGATGTGGAGACCGTAACTCTGGGAGAAGTCCTTCTGCAGATCGGTCTGCGCGATCCACAGCCACTGCACGTACTTCTTCGCCGCCTCGACGTTGCCGCCCTTCGCGTTGACCAGGCAGCTCCAGCCGCCGATGCGGACCATCGGCTTGCCGCCCGCCTTCAGGGCCGGCCACGGGGCCACGCCGAAGTCTTCGCCGAGCTCCTTCTCGACGGCGGGCATCGACCACAGGCCGCCCCATTGCATCGCGGCGGCGTTCTGGGTCAGGGCCGAGGGGTCCCACCAGTCGGTGGTGAAACCGCGCAGCAGCGAGTTGTCGGCATGCAGTCGCTTGACGGCGGTCAGGGCCTCGACGGCTTGTGCGGAGGCGAACGCGGCCTTCCCGTCGGCCACCAGCTCGCCACCGTTGGACAAGATCGCGTTGAACGGAGCGTCGCCGACGCCGTCGTTGCCGACGAACAGGCCCTTGGTGTTCTTGGTGGTGAGCTCCTTGGCGGCGTCGGCGAGTTCGGCGAAGGTCGTCGGGACCTTGATGCCGGCCTTGTCCAGGGTGCTCTTGCGGTAATAGAGCATCATCGCGTCGTCGACCTGCTTGACACCGTAGAGCTTGCCGCCGGCCGTCAGGTACTCCAGGTTGGTGCTGGTGAAGTCCGACTTGCTCGCGCCGTAGATGTCATCGAGGGCGGCTATCTGGCCGCTCTTCGCCAAGCCGGTCTCGAAGTCGCCCAGTTCGAAGACGTCGGGCGCCTCGGAGGTCAGCAGCGTCGAGTTCAGCTTCGCCTGGTAGTCGCCGGGTATCCAGCTGATCTTGACTGCGATGTCCGGGTTGGCCTTGGTGAACGCGGTGGCGTAGCGGGTCACGGCCTGCTGGGTCCCGGCCTCGCCGTAGGCGTGGTACCAGACGTTCAGCGTGGTCTTGGCGCCGCCGGCGGAACCGCTGCCGGCCGGGTCGGTGCTACACGCGGCGACGGCGCCCGCGACGAGCAGAAGGGACCCGCCGAGGAATCCCCGTCGGCAGAGGTCGGCCTTGCGTGGGCTCATTTCGCATCCTGTTTTTCGTTGAGGGACGGGATCGAAGGACACCGGTCAGGACTGTGCGGCGGCGCCGAAGCCATACGTCGTGCGCGTGGCCACCGTGCGCGTGGCCACCGTGCGCGTGGTCACCGTGCGCGTGGGTCACCGTGCGCGCGCGGTGGTGCGGACCTGAGGGAACAGGGCCTGGATGCTGACCGCGGCGGCGCCGCGGGCCCACTCCTCGAACGGGAGCGGACGGACGAGGACCGGAGCCCGAGCGGCGGCTCCGAAGGCGTGCGCGGCGAACGACGCCCAGATGCGCTCCTCGAGCAGGTCGTACGTGTCGAGGCCTTCGCCGGAGACCACGATCCGCTCGGGGCCGCAGATGTTGACCATCGCCGCGACCACGAGCCCGATCGCGGTTCCGGCCTTGGCGAAGACCTCCTTCACCGGCTCGTCGCCCGCTCGCGCACGCTCCACGGCGCGTCCGAAGTCCATGTCGCTCTCGCCGGACGCCGTTCGCGCGGCCGCCAGGATCGCCCCGGTGGTGGCGACGGTCTCGGCGCAGCCCTGACGGCCGCAGCGGCAGCGCGTGCCGTCCGGATCTACGCAGATGTGCCCGATCTCCCCGGCCACGCCGTACGCCCCGGTGAGCAGACGGCCGTCGACAACGATGCCGCAGCCGATGCCGGACCCGACGGTGACGAGCGCGAACGAGTCGGTTCCCACACCCTCGCCGAACCAGTGCTCCGCGACGGTGAGCGCCTTGACGTCGTTCTCGACGGTGACGCCGAGCCCGGTCGCCTCGGCCGCGAGCCGGCCGATCGGGACGTCCTGCCAGCCGAGCCGGGCCGACCACCGGACCAGCCCCCGGACCCGGTCGACGTCACCGGAGATGGCGACGCCGAGATTCCGGGTCCGGGCCCGGTAGTCAGGGCCAGAGTCGAGGAGTTCGTCGACGAGCGCGGCGAGTTCCACGACCACGGCCTCGGGGCTGCGGTCCGGGAGCGGCCGCCGAACGGAGACGCGCACCTGGGCCTGGAGGTCGCAGAGGACGCCGACGATCTCGCCGACCATCTCGTCGACGAGGTCGTCGGTCGTGACCTTCACGCCGACGAAGTACTCGCGCTCGGCGGTGACGGCCAGCGGGCTGACCGGACGTCCGGCCCCCGGCGCGATCCGTTCGGAGGCGAGCTCGTGCAGGTACCCGGCGTCGAGGAACGGCCGCGCGGCCTTGGTGACGGCTGCCGACGACAGGTCGAGACGGCGGGCCATCTCCACCCGGCTGAGCGGGCCTTCGGTCAGGAGGAGGGACAGGACTGCGGACGCCGCAGGCGTCGCCGCCAGCGTCTTGGCTGACTGTTCTGGAAACACGGGTGAAACCTAGGGGTATTAAATTAACTTCGTCAAGTATTGAATCCCCATGGATTCCCCACCTACGCTCGGGCCCCAACTGCTCGTGCTCACAGGGGATTCAGCCTTGAACCACCCGCCCATATCCTTCGACCCCGCGACCGGCCTCGGCCTGCTGCGCACCCCGAACAGCCTGTACGCGCTGCGCGTGGGCCAGGACGGAAGCCCGCGGCACATCTACTGGGGTGCCCCCCTGGAAGCCTCCGCGGTGGCCGCACTGCCCGAGGCGCACTCCCCCGCGGTCAGCAGCTTCGAGTCGGAGGCGGCGCCCGACGAGCTGGGCATCCAGACCGGGGCCCGGTTCGGTCCCGCCGGGCTCCAGGTCCGTTTCGCCGACGGGGTACGAGGAGCACAGTGGCGGTTCGAAGGCCACAGCATCGAGGGCGGAACCCTGCGGATCCACCTCAAGGACCTCGTCTATCCGCTCGCGGCAGACCTCTGCTACCACGTGCGCGACGACACCGACGTCATCGAGCGCTGGACCGAAGTCACCCACACCGGCGACGGCCCGGGAACCGACGCGGCGGACGGGCCGGGCCGCGGGCCCTTCGTCCTCGAGCGCTGCGACTCCGCCTCCTGGGCGCTGCCGCACCGCGCGGACTACCGCCTGAGCCACTTGACCGGCGGCTGGAACAGCGAGTTCCAACTGAACCGCGACCGGCTCCCGGTCGCCGAGACCGTCCTGACCAGCCGCCGCGGTCTCACCAGCCACCACGCGAACCCGTGGCTGGCGCTGGACGACGGGACCGCCGACGAGGAGCGGGGCGAGGTCTGGAGCAGCGCCCTGGCCTGGAGCGGGAGTTGGCGGATCACCGTGGACCGTGATCCGGTGGGCCGCACCACCTGGAGCGGCGGCTTCGGGCACGAGGGCGTCAGCTGGACGCTGGAGCCGGGACAGAGCCTGCGCACACCGGTCTACGCCGGGCTCTACAGCTCCTGCGGATTCGGCGCGGCCAGCCGCTCCTGGCACCGGTACGTCCGCGCCCACGTCCTGGCCCACCCGGACGAGGACCGGCCGGTCCTCTACAACTCCTGGGAGGCCACCGGGTTCGACGTCTCGGAGGCCGGGCAGCGGAAACTCGCGGCGGCCGCCGCCGACCTGGGCGTCGAACTGTTCGTCCTGGACGACGGCTGGTTCGGCGCGCGCCGCGACGCCCGCGCCGGGCTGGGCGACTGGACGCCGCGCGCCGACGCCTTCCCGCGCGGTCTGCGCCCGCTCTCCGACGAGGTGCACCGACTGGGGATGAAGTTCGGGCTGTGGGTCGAGCCGGAGATGGTCAACGCCGACAGCGACCTGTACCGCACGCATCCGGAGTGGGTCGTGCACGCCCCGACCCGGCGGGCCACCGAAATGCGCGACCAGCTCATGCTGAACCTCGGACGGCCGGACGCGGCGGCCTGGGTCCTGCGGACACTGGACGGCCTGGTCCGCGAGCACGGCGTCGACTACCTGAAGTGGGACGCCAACCGCGTCGTCACCGAGGCTGGCTGGAGCGGCCACCGGGACCCGGACCGGCTGTGGATCGACCACACCCGCGCGGTCTACGCGATCATGGACCAGCTGCGCGGCGACCACCCGGACCTGCGGATCGAGGCGTGCGCGGGCGGCGGCGGCCGCGCCGACCTCGGTGTCCTCGCCCGCACCGACGAAATCTGGACCTCGGACAACACCGACCCCGTGGACCGGCTCGCCATCCAGCACGGGTTCAGCCAGCTGTTCCCGGCCCAGGCGATGGCGGCGTGGGTCACCGACAGCCCGAACGGGGCGACCGGACGCGCGACACCGCTGCGCTTCCGGTTCCACGTCGCGATGGCCGGGGTGCTCGGCCTCGGCGGCGACCTGATCGCGTTCACCGCCGAGGAGAAGGCGGAGACCGCCGAGCACCTGGCCGCGTACAAACAGATCCGCGCTCTGGTCCAACACGGGGACCAGTACCGGCTCACCGGAGAGGGCGGCGTCCGGGCGGTGCACTACGCGGCCCCGAACGGAGCGGAACACGCGGTCATCGCCTGCCGTCCCGCGACACGCTTCGGGCACGCGGCCGCCCCGCTGGCACTGCCCGGACTGCGGTCCGACGCCCGCTACGAGGAGCTGCCCGTCGGCACGGTCCACGACGGCGCGCTCCTGACCACGCGGGGCCTCGACCTGGGCCTGCCGGCCGGCGACTACGCGAGCCGGTTGATCCGACTGCGGCGCCTGTGACCACGGGACCGGGACGGCATGGCACCCTGCCGGGCGGCGGGAACCGGCCGCTCTTCGGGCCTGTACCGGTAGCCCAGACGGGGCCGTTTCCTGCGGCCCGGCCTGGCGGCCCAGGACCTTGTGGCCGCCGCCGTCGGGGATGTTCCCGAGCTTCTTGATGTCGACGTGGACCAGCAGCGTTGGGCGGTGGTGGGTGAGACCTGGAAGCGTTCGGCATCATCCAGACCGGAACCGAGTCCTACCGCCTCGCCGCGACCAAAGCCCAGGCCGAGCGAGCAGCGGGCTGAGGCGCTTGGGAACTGCGCCGTGAGGCGCTGACGGGGTTCCGGCTTCGATCTCCCGCAGCAGTTCGCCGTCATCGTCATAAAGTTCAAGACTGAACGGCAGGCCGAACCGGGTCAACAGCGTTGCCAGATCCTCGAACCGCTGAGGATCGACGACTCCGTTCAGAAGCGTGTCGCCCTCGGTTGGGTCGACCTCGAGGCGACACCAGCCGGTCTCAACTTCATACGACTTCCACGAAGCCGATCTGGAACTCCAGCCTGCCCCGATGAACCGCTCGACTACCAACGAGGCACTCGGGGCCCCCGTCAAGCCGCCACACACGTTGTTGTTGATCTCAAGCCAGACGGGATCGAGCGGTTGTCCCTCATCGGATATGTCCACACCTGAATTATGGAGCAGACCGCGATCCTCGACCGCACGCGCTTGCGACGCTGGATCTCGTCGATGTTGATCACGCAACCCCGAGCCAAGTGCCTCCCGAAGCCTCGACAGACATCATCCGCTTCCCCCTTCCCCGCAGTTCTCCACGGTCAGGCTTCGCCGCCGCGGACCGTGCCATGCCCCCCTCTGGCGCGCGAGTTGACCCTCCCCCTACGTCAGGCTGGAGGCTGTATGCCGACGAAAGGACAGGTGGATGAGCTACTCCGTGGGGCAGGTCTCGGCCTTTGCCGGCGTGACAGTGCGGACACTGCATCACTACGACAAGGCGGGCCTGCTTTCGCCCAGTGACCGCAGCAGCGCGGGATACCGGCTCTACAGTGAAGCCGACCTGGTAGGTCTCCAGCAGATCCTCTTCTACCGTGAACTCGGCTTCCCCCTCGACGAGATCGCCGCGATCTTGCGGGATCCGCAGGGGAACGCCCTGGAGCGGCTCCGGGCCCGGCAGCGGCAGCTGAGTGAGGAGATCGCCAGGCTGCAGCGGCTGGCCGAGGTGGCGGAGCGGGCGATAGAGGTCCAGAAGACCGGGGTGTCCCTGACCCCGCAAGAACGTTTCGAGGTCTTTGGTGAGGTCACCTTCGACCTGAGTTACGCCACCGAGGCAGAGCTGAAGTGGGCACGATCGGAGGGACAGAGCGAGGCGGTGGCGCGCGCGGCTGTCCACACCAAGGAGGACTGGCGCCAGCTCATGGGGGAAGCCGCCACATGGCGCGCGGAGCTGCTCGCGGTCTTCGACGAGGGTGAACCGGGCGACGGCGAGCGGGCCATGGACCTCGCCGAGGAGCACCGCCTGCACATCGCACGCTGGTTCACCGCCTGTCCGCCTGACATGCATCGGCGCATCGCGGACGACTTCGTCGCCGACCCGCGCGCCTTCGCTCTGGTCGTACCGCCCTCGCAGCAACGCCCGGGCCTGGCCGTCTACACGTGCAAGGCGGTCCACGCCAACGCGGCCCGCCACCCCGGTGGAAGTATGGATTTTGAGGAGGCCCCATGAGGATCCTGATCGCCGCGGCCGGATCGCGCGGCGACGTCGCACCCTACACGGGCCTGGGTGCTGAACTGCGCCGGGCCGGGTACGACGTCGCCCTCGCCGCCCCAGAGACCTTCGCACCCCTCGTACGCGACGCAGGGCTGGAATTCCGCTGTCTGCCCGCCGACACACGGGTGGGTGGCGGCGGCACAGGCACCCGTGAACTGATGCGGACCGCTGCCGCGTTCATCACCGAACTGGGTCAGGGCTTCGCCGACGCGGTGGGCGATGACACGGACCTGCTCCTGCTGTCGACCACGACGGCCCCGCTCGGCTGGCACCTCACCGAGGCCATGGGCATACCGAGCCTCGGCGTGTACCTCCAGCCCACCGCACCGACCGGCGACTTCCCGCCCGTCGTGACAGGCTCCCGCTCGCCGGGACGTCTCGCCAACCGGGCAACCGGACGCTTCGCACTGCGGATGGCCGACCGCGTCTACGCACAGGCGGTCGCAAAGCTGCGCCACCGCCTCGAGCTGCCCCCGGCCTCCCCTTCCGAGATGCGTCGACGACAGGAACAGGCGAACTGGCCCATTGTGCACGGCTTCAGCACGGCCCTGGCGCCCCGTCCCTCCGACTGGCGCTCCGGCCTGAGGGTCGTCGGCAACTGGTGGCCCCATCACGATGCGACCGAACGGCTGCCTGCCGAGCTCGAGGACTTCCTGCGTGCCGGACCCCGGCCCGTCCTCATCGGATTCGGAAGCATGGCATCCGGCGACGGGGAACGACTGAGCGAGATCGCTGTGCGGGCCCTGCGCCGCGCCGGGCTGCGGGGGATCCTCCAGGCCGGCAGCGCCGGGCTCGCCGCCGACGGAGACGACCTGCTCACCATCGGGGCCGTGCCGCACGCCCTGCTGTTTCCACGGCTGGCCGCGGTGGTCCACCACGGCGGGGCCGGCACCTCGGCCGCCGCGCTGCGCGCCGGCGTACCTGCTGTCACCGTGCCGGTGACCGCGGACCAGCCGTTCTGGGCGGGGCGGCTCGCCGCCCTCGGCGCCGCCACCGACCCGATTCCCTTCCGGTCCCTCACGGTGGAACGGCTTGCCGACTCACTGCACCAAGTAGTGAAGCAGCAGGCACACAGCCGGGCCGCCGCAAGAGCGGCGAAACATATGGCGACCGAGAACGGAGCAGGCCAGACGCTCAGAACGATCCAGCAGCTGGCCGGTGGATGACGCCGGTCCGTTCCGATGGAGCCGATGGGGATGACGATCCAAGGGGCGCCGACCACGGCGGTGAGCCGGTCGAGGAAGCCACTGCTGGTCGCCGAGGGCGAAGGCGGCGGCGCCTGGCGGCGGCGCGCTGCAGGGAATCCCGCGCCGTCTCCGCGAGGTCGCGTCGGGCGGCTTCTCGGCCTCGCCTGGGACCGGCCGACGGCGCGCGGTCTGGTCCAGCCAACGCCGCTACCACCACGGTGGCGGCCGCATCG
The DNA here is from genome assembly GCF_040611715.1 of Streptomyces sp. NPDC006544. Classification (NCBI taxonomy): domain Bacteria; kingdom Bacillati; phylum Actinomycetota; class Actinomycetes; order Kitasatosporales; family Streptomycetaceae; genus Streptomyces; species Streptomyces sp. NPDC006544. The sequence continues at coordinate 80,001 of NZ_JBEXOV010000018.1, forward strand.
GCGAAGCCGGCCCCGGCCGGACCAGTGGCGGTCAGAGAGGGGAGCGCGGTGACGGTCTCCCGGAGGTGGACCCGGGCCCGGACCAGCCTTCCTCGGCACATCCCCGACGTCCCGCGAGACCGGCACGGAGTATGCTGCGCGACCGCCCTCACCTGACGTCCTGCCCAGGCCGCCGATTCCCTCCCCGCCCGCTTCGCGGCGGTGCCTCGGTACGCGAAACGTCGGCGGTGAAGGTCCAGACGGGGGCGGCCGTCGCTGCGTCCGGGCAGCGGAGCCAGAACGAGCTGCGCACGGCCCCGGGCCCCCCTCTCTCCCTCGGCCTCAGGCACTTTCGTGGGCGGAAGCTCCGGCATGTTCTTCGACGACGTCGGAGAGCCGTCGTAGCATGTCGCGGTGGCGCAGCTGGATCAGCGCGTCGACCGCGGCGTTGTGCAGGGCGCCCCCGAGCCCGCGCAGCGGGTGTTCGTCCACAATGACCAGGGACTCCTGACCCCAGGGGCGGACCTCGATCGCGACCCGGGCGGTGCCGAGGGGGCCGCTGTCGACTTCGAGTTCGAGTGCTCGGGGTGCGTCCACACTGCGGACGACCGTCGTACCCGACAGCGTCCACGGCCCGATCCGGACGGCGTACTCGAGGGCGGAGTCCAGTTCGGGCCACGCGCCGCGGGCGGCGTGTGATTCGCTCGTGCCGACCACCCAGTCCGCGTAGAGGGAGGCGTCGGCGAGGACGGTCCATACCTGGTGCGGGGCGGCGTGGATCAGTCGGTGTCGTATGGCCATGGTCACTCCCCGGAGTGGAGGTAAGGATCAGGGTTCCGCACGCCGGCCCGGACGGTGCCTGCGGCGGCGCCGCCGGGTCCGAGGAGGCCGGTGGGCGGCAGGGGCGCTTCCCCGCGGTCGGCGAGGACCTGGCGGGAACGGTGCGCGACGACGGATGGCAGAAGGGCGCGCGCTGCGTGGGCGCCGCGCAGCCACGGTGGGGCGTAGATGTGCGCGGATCGGCGTTCGATGCCGCGGATCATGGCCCGGATGTAGGGGGCGGGGTCGTGGATGGCGGAGGCCGGCCAGGGCAGGTGCGTCCGCAGTTCGCGGAAGACGGTCGTTTCTTCGGCTTCGCGGATCATGGCGGTGTCGGCCCAGTTCAGGTAGGCGACGCCGACATCGACACCGCGGTGGGAGATCTCGGCGCGCAGGGCGTGCGCGAACGCTTCCGCGCCGGCTTTCGACGCGCAGTAGGCCGTGAGGAGGGGTGCGGGCGCGAGGGCTGCCATGGAGGCGACCTGGAGGTAGTAGCCGTGGGTGTGGAGCAGGTCCGGCAGGAAGCAGCGCGCCGTCAGGGCGCTGCCGACGATGTTGACGTCGATCACCCGTCGCCAGGCGTCGGTGTCACAGTCCAGCAGGGGCCCGCCGAGAGCCACCCCCGCGTTCGCGACGACTATCGAAGGCCTGCCGAGCGTCCGGCGGATGGCATCGGCGGCCGCGGCGAGCTCGTCGGCGCAGGTCACGTCGAGGGGCCAGTGGACCGCCACGCCGGGCAGGTCCGACGCGAGGCGGGCGAGGCGGCGGTCTTCCAACCCCACCAGGGCCACCCGGGCGCCGCTGTAGGACAGCGCGTATGCCAGCCCCTGGCCGAGTCCGCGTGCGGCGCCCGTGACGACCGCGACGCGGCCCTCCAAGGGCCTCTCGACGCCCGGGTGCTCACGGCGACCGTGCCTGGTCATGCCGGGCATCTGCCCGCCGGGCGCCCCGCTACACGGTGAGCCGGTCGCCTCGCAGCACAGGAACGTGCCGGGAGCGGACTCCCCCTGTATGGCGCTGCGGCATCAGGCCCGAGTCCGAGGCACGCCGTCATTCACGCTGTCGAAGCCGCGATAGTGCGGCCGTACAAAGGGCCAGAGAGCAAGCCTAGCTAGCTTCGCTCCCACGGGGCCTCAGCACGGACCGGGGGGTACTACGGCCCGTCACCGAGCGCCGCCCAGGGCCTGTACCCGGGTGCAGGCCCGTTTACCACGCCTCGTTCACACAGATATCGCCAGGAGCGGCATGGGTCCTGACCCGATGTCCGCCGGCCCCTGTGCGGCGGCCCCCGGGTCCGACGGCGGCGGCGCGATCTCGCATCACAAGCGCTTTCGTGGGCAGCCGCACCCCATGAACCGACTTCCCGATGCCGAACGGTCTTACTGGATGCAGTCGGCCGCCCTTGCGTCCTTCGCCCCACTCTCACAATCCGCTGAGGCGGATGTCGCGGTGATCGGCAGCGGAATCGCGGGCCTCAGCACGGCGTGGGAACTGGCCAGAGCCGGGCTGAGCGTCATCGTGTTCGAAGCGAACCGGCTCGCGAGCGGCGTCACGGGGCACACGACAGGAAAGCTCACCGCGCTGCACACCTCCGTGTATGCCACGCTCCGGAGCAAGCGCGGTGACGAAGCGGCCCGCTACTACGCCGATTCCCAGAGCGCCGCCCTGCGGCACGTGTTCGACGTGGCCTCGGAGCTCGGTATCGACTGCGAGCTCGAGGGGCGCCCGGCCCTCACCTACTGTGAGCAGCCCGACGGTGTCGAGGCGTTGCGCGCGGAGGCCGAGGCGGCCCGGTCGGTCGGGCTCGACGCGTCGTTCGTGACCGAGACCGGCCTGCCCTTTCCCGTCGCCGGCGCCGTGAGGGTCGAGAACCAGGCCCAGTTCCACCCGCTGAAGTACCTGCGCGGACTCGTCGAGGACATCATCGCGCGGGGCGGGAGGATCTACGAGGGCACCCGTGTCACCAGGCTCGATGACGGGGACCCGTGCCGGCTCACCACGGAGGCCGGAGTGAGCGTCTCCGCCCGGCACGTGGTCGTGGCCACCCACCATCCCGTCTTCGATCACGCCGTCCTCGCCTCCCGGCTGACCCAGCACCGCGACCTCGTGGTCGCCGGAGCGCTGCCCGCTGCCCAGGACCCGCAGGGTATGTACATCACCGCTGAAGGCGGCAAACGCTCCGTCCGCACGGCGCCGCTCTCGGATGGCAGTCGGCTCCTCATCGTGACCGGCGAAGCCTTCACTCCGGGCAGCGGCGAAGACACCGCGGCCGGGTATGCCCGCTTGCAGGCCTGGACCGAGCAGCGCTTCCCCGGCGTGACGCTCTCCCGCCGGTGGGCGGCGCAGGACAACAGCTCCACGGACACCGTGCCCCTCGTCGGCAGGCTGCCCACGGGCGGCGAGAACGTATACGTCGCGACCGGCTTCGCGGGCTGGGGCATGACGGGCGGGGTCATGGCGGGGACGCTCATCGGCTCCCTCGTCGTCGGATCCCCGCAACGGTGGGCCGGCCTCTACGACCCCGCTCGCCTCGGCTCGTCGGTGCGATCCGCCCCGGAGTTCCTCAAGGCGCAGTGGGACACCGGGAAGCACTTCGTCAAGGACCGCCTCGACACGCTCGGCGACGGCACGAACGGCCCGGTCCGGGACCTGCGACCGGGAGAAGGAACGGTGGTCCGCGCCGGCGGCAAGCCCTGCGCGGTGCACCGCGACGACCAGGGCGAGTTGCACGCCGTGTCCGCCGTCTGCACCCACCTGGGATGCCTCGTCGCCTTCAACAATGCCGAACGCACCTGGGAGTGCCCCTGCCACGGTTCCCGCTTCGGCATCGACGGTCAGGTCGTTCAGGGCCCGGCATTGAGCCCGCTGGAGCGAAGGGACGCCGGAGACCTGTGACGGGCCGACGCCCGCCCTCCGGGCTGCACCTGGGGTTCGGCCGACCCGGGCAACCCCGGACCCTGTGCCGGTCCCATGGGCCGGTCCCGTGGGCTCGGGCGCAGACTCGGTGTCACCTCGCTTGGCTATGCGCTATGCGCTAAGCAGAGGTGCGCAGACCGGTCCGCGGCGGCTATGCCGGGCGCGCCGGCCAGCGCGCCGGGTACTGCGTTGCTGTTCTGCCTGGGAAACCTTTCGCCCCGACCTGAGACGCCGACCTGAGTCACGGGGTGAAAAGGACCTTGACGGCGCTGTCCTGTTCTTCTGGAACATCTCGTAAGCGTCGGAGCCTCGGCCAGGGGGAGCCGGTTCCCGCCCCGCGACGGCAGGCGCCCCGGGGCTGGGACGTAGGGCGGATTCGAGATGATCAGGTCGAAGCGGCTATCCGTGGTGCGTGCCGCGAAGTCGCCGTGGACGACGCGCAGTCGCAGTCGTTCGCGTACGGCGTTCAATCGTGCGGTGAAAACGGCGCGCCAGGAGACATCTCGAGCTCGCCGTCGCGTGGGCCGCCGCTACGGGCGCCGGAAGCCTTTTCCACCCTGCCCCCCTGCGTTACGGCCGCCGCGAGCCGCCCCCTGGAAAGCTCCGCGTCGGCGGTCCACCAGCCCAGCCCGCGATCACCCAGGACCGCGTCCTGGAGGGGCGGGCTGCCGAGGACGTCGGTTGCCGGACCGGTCAGCGGGAAGCGAGTACCGAGTCGTCGAGGGGGCTCGTGCCGGGCAGGTGATGGCGGGCGGCGATGAGGGCGGCGTGCACGTCCGTCGTACCGGTGGCCACGCACAGGGCTCGTTCCACGTCCTCGATCTCCTTGCGCACGGGCGAGTGGCCTTCCGCCGCGTCGAGTACGGACAGCGCCCAGTAGCGGTCGACGAGGCCGGGGAGAACGGCGGGGTGTGCCATCAGCATCGGGGGTACCTTTCGCCGGGGATCGACATGCAGGCGTCGCCTACCCTGCCGATCACCGCTGAATCGCACACATGCTTCTGGTTCCGGGGGTGGGCCGGCTCTCAGATACGCGGCTGGACGCGCGTGAAGTCGGCAGGCGGCCGATCAGGAACTGAGCAGGGAGCGGAGCCGGCCGGCGACCTCGAAGACATTCAGACGTAGTGCTCGGATGTCGGTGATGAGGTCACGCCAGGGTTCGAAGGTGTCGTCCACGGTTTTACCGGAGGCTCGGATGTAGGCGACGGCGACGCCGTAGCCGAAGTATTCGTTGCGGGCCGGGAGCGGGCGCAGGAGGACGATCTGTTCCAGGAGGGCTGCGGCCCGCCAGTAGGCATCGGGTTCGTCGGTGGCCAGTGCCGGGGTGTTCACGCGGTGGCGGGCGACTGCGGCGACGAGGCCCGAGTAGTCCAGGACTCCGAGGTCCTTGCCGAGGAGTTCCTCCTGTCGGTCCAGGAGCCAGCGGATGTCGATGTGCAGGTTCAAGGGTCAGGCCGCCCGGCGCGTGTTCGGGGAGGACGGGAGTCCGCCGAACTCGGCGTCGAAGGCCTCGGCGATGCCCGGCCTGCTCACGGCTTCTCGGAAGGCTACGGTCGCGCCTCCGAGGGCGAGCTGGTTCTCTTCTTCGATGGCCAGTTCCGCCAGGTAGGCGCGCACGCTCTTACCGTGGGCTGCGGCGACAGCGGCGAAGCGGTCTCGGGTCTCGGCGTCGATCTTCACGGTTGTATCTGCCATGACCCGAGTATGCACTGGCGCATACCTTTGTGAATACCTTTGCGGAACATCAGGGCACCCGGGCCGGGGCTCGGGTCAGGAGGCGTTCCTCAGCGCGTCGGTGAGGTCCTCGCGGTTCATGCGGGAGTCGGGAGCAACCGGGGAAGTCAGCGACTGCGGCCGTTCCGGCCTGCGGCGGGCCAAGCATGACGCGGCCCCCACCGCCAAGCGAGATCTCCCGGCGGGGGCCACAGGGTCAGGCGGGTCAGCGGTCGCCGGGCATGGTGCGCGGCGCGCGTGCAGCGGAGCGCTCTCGAGAGGTGTCCGTGCGGTCGCGGGCGCCTGAGGCGGCCGCCATGGCGAGGAGCGTGGCGATGGCGCCGCTGATGAGGTTGCTGGTGATGGATCGGGTGTGGGCGACGTCGCCGGCGACGACCCAGGGCGCGATGCACGTCCAGATGCCGATGGCCGCCGCGGCCCATGCCATGGAGTGGGTGCGTTCGTAGGAATTGCCGAGACCACCCAGGAGCAGCGCGTAGCCGATTCCGGCGATGAGGTTGGTGACGGCGAGGGTGCCGAAGCCGCTGAATCCGACTATCCAGGGCGACGCCGCGATGTAGAGGCCGGTGAGAAGAGCGAGGGCCTCGATCATCTGTGCCCGCGGTGTCGCGGCAGCGCGGTCGTGTCGGGCGCGCAGTTCCATCAGGTCCGGGTGCTCCTCGATGGGTGCGCGGTAGCTAGACGCCATGATGACCTCCAGAGAAACGGGTACTAGCCACCATCTACCCCATAAAACCGACATAAACGGCATGGGTCGAAGTCGGGTGTCGGCGTGGGGATGGGCGCGGGGCGACGCCGTACGACAGCTGCCGGCGTTCGCGCGCTGGAACCCGATCAGGCGGACACGACCGGAACTGGGGTGGGGTCGGCCGTGGCTCGAAAGATTCGACGGGGCAGCCGCCTTGACCGCACGCTTCCTGGAGGAGAGGGGCCGGTCAGCGAGGGTGGGGGCTCCCTAGCCGGGCGACGCCGGGAGGCGGTGCGCGGCGACGTGTTCTTCGGCCGCTTTCAGGGCGGCGTACGTGCCGCGCTGCCCCATCAGGACACACAGCGTGTACGCGGCGTCGTCCAGCGCGGCACGGGCGGCCGGATCATCGGGCGCCGCCAACGTGCGGCGGCGGGCAGCACGCAGGTGGCTGAGGTGCTGGCGCACGGTGAAGGGGTGGGGCAGGAGCTGTGACGCTGTGGGGCACACCGGCGCGGGCCGGGACTGTGCCTGGTCGATGGCCCGGCGCAGCGCCTGCTCTGCGGCGGGCATGACGAGCCGTCCGGGCCGCAGCGCGGTGGCGGCTTCCGCCATGTCCGTCCGGGGTACCGGCCGCGGCCAACCGGGCCCGTGCAGGGAGGACCGGCGAACCCGGTCGTGCCGGCGGGCCCGGAACCGACCGGAGGTGCCGAGCAGCCGATGTGATAGCAACTGAGAGTGACCTACATCGCCGACCTCAGCCCCTACACGTACTTCGACGAGGACACCGTCCGCGTCGACGAGTGCATCGTGACGTTCACACCTCGCTATCCACGTATCGCGGTCGGGTGGCTGGCCAGGGACCGGGAGTTCAGCCGTGGGACGACGCCGGCCGGGTTCGTGGAGGCCCTGGTCCGGATCTACGACGGGCACCGAGCCAACGGCACGCGCGGGTTTCACCTGTGCGCATTCTGCCCCGCTCCCGCACCGTTCGACGGGATGCCCCAGACGGTCTGCGGAGATCAAGCTCTGCACCTCGGCAGCGCCGAGATCCGCGTACCTGTGCCACAGGCCCCCAGGCACATGTTCGCGGCCCCCGACCTGCTCCTCCACTACGTGATCGAGCACGACTACCTGCCGCCCGAGACGTTCGTCGACGCCGTGATGACGTACGACGACTCCTGGGCCGAACTGCGTGTCGGACTCTGGTTCCCAGCCGGCGCCCGCATCCTGACAGGGAACGGCAGGATGGCCGAACTGACTCCCCACGGTGCCAAACGCCTTCGCAAGCGCTGACCGCGTAGCACCTCGCCGGACGCCACACCACGCCCGCCGGCTCAGGGGCCGGGGAGTGACCGGGCCCGGCCCGGTGATGGGCCGGCCGCCTCCGTTTGCCATGTCGAGGCGGCTGAGGGTTTCGACGTCGTGGTCGACGGCGGCGGCGACCTGGTCCTCGTCGGTGACGCCGCAGACTATTTGCCCGCCCCCGCCGCCGCACCACCCGGCAGTGGACCGCGCACCGCAGCCTGCAATGGACCCCGGACGCGCTCACCGCAGGGCCCGCCTTCGTCCGCAACGGCCGCATGGACCTCCTCGCCACCCACGTGGACGCTCGAAGAACGCGTCAGCTGGCCCGAAGACCGACCGCGAGCGTCAGTTCGAGGACCCGGTGCGGCGACTCGAGATCCGGAAACAGCTCCCGGAGCTGCGACATCCGGTACCGGACGGTCTGGGGATGGACGAACAGCGCCGCCGCCACCTCGTTCCGTCTGCCGTGGTGCAGGAGCCACGCCCGCAACGTCTCCTCCAGCCGCCGCGCGGTCGCGACGGGCAAGGTCAGCAACGGTGCGAGGGCTCGGGCACGCAGGTCTGCGAACGCGTCCACGTCGGCGCTCAGCACCAGCTCGGGCAGGTGATCCTCGGTGTCGCGGATATCGGAGGAGAGCGAGCGCGCACGGACGGCTCGTGCGTACGAGGCGGACGCACGGGTCCATGGCCGGGACGGGCCGACCACGGCGGTACGGTCGGTCAGCTGTCTGAGGAGATGTGATCGGTCGGCGTCGGGGACGAACAGTACGCCGAGGGCGTCCGGCAGATCGTCGAGGACGAGGGTTCCCGGGTCGAGCACGCGGTTGGCGGGCCGGGCCTGGGCTGCGGGCAGCAGGACCGCGGTCAGCGAAACCGGAGGCTGCCACCCGGCCCGTTGAACGGAGGCCCGCAGCACGTCCGGGCTCGCGTCGGCGAGGAGGTCGCGGACCAGTTGTTCCAGGTGGCGCTCATGAGCCCGGCCCCGGGCGGCCAGTTCGTCGGCGTGGCCCGCGGCGCTCGCGGCGGAGAGCTCGTCGATGTAGGCGAAGGTCAGTTCGGCGAATTTGGCGACCTCGGCGGCGGGCAGACCTGCGGGTACGGCACCCGCGGCCAGGCATCGCCAGGCGACGCGGGCGCCGACGCGGTAGGCGCTGAGCAGGGCGTCCATCGAGCGGCCGTCGCGCACCTCGCCGCGGCCCAGCTCGTAGGCTGCGTCACCGCCGTCGCCGCCCGTGGCGTTCCCGCTCGCGAGGTCCAGGTAGTGCGCCAGGGCGGTGCGGACGGCTCGGCGGATGGTGCCGCCCATGCGGCCCGAAAGGGCGTTGGCGTAGGAGGGGACCTCGTCGATGATCGCCTGGACGACCTCGTCGGCGGTGGTCTTCAGCTCGGCCCGAAGTGCGGTGACCGTTGTCTCATCCAGGGCCAGTTCGGTGGCCCGCTGGATCGCATGGTTCATGTTTTTGTTCCCTGCAGACAATTCAGCCGACCAGTTTCACGTCCTGCGGACAGGACTTTACGCCCTGAGGCGCATCAAGCTGTAGTCATGACGAGTGCAGCCCTCCGCAGTGGGGCGTGGAAACTGCTGGAGATGGTCACGACGCCGCTGCTGCCGTCGGACTACCTCGATCTGGTCAGCCCGCTGCGTGCGGGCGCTGACCTGCGTGGGCGCATCGAGGCCGTGCACCCCGAGACGGGTGACGCCGCGACCCTCGTGATCAGGCCGGGACGGGGCTGGCGCGGTCACCGAGCCGGTCAGTACGTGCGGATCGGTGTCGACGTCGACGGGGTGCGCCTGTGGCGCGCCTACTCGCTCACCTCGCCGACGAACCGCCAGGACGGCCGCGTCACGATCACCGTGAAGGCGATCCCGGACGGCAAGGTCAGCAATCACCTCGTCCGCAGGGCGAAACCGGGCACGCTGATCCAGCTCGACCAGGCGACCGGTGACTTCGTACTGCCGGAGGCCAAGCCCGCCAAGGTGCTCTACCTGACGGCCGGCAGCGGCATCACGCCGGTGATGGGCATGCTGCGCGACATCGAGTTCGACGACGTCGTCATGGTCCACTCGGCGCCACAGCCGCAAGACGTGATCTTCCGGAACGATCTGCACGACCTGGTCGCGGACAAGAAGCTGCGTCTCACCGAGCTGCACACCGACACGGACGGCATGCTCGACGTCACCCGTCTCGACGAACTCGTGCCCGACTGGGCCGAGCGCGAGACATGGGCGTGCGGGCCCGCGGGCCTGCTCGACGCCGCCGAACAGCACTGGACCGAGCACGGCGTCCAGGAGCGCCTGCACACCGAACGCTTCCGCCCGAGCATCGTCGTCGCCGGCGACGGGGGCGAGGTCACGTTCAGCACCACCGGCAAGACCGTCGACGCGGACGGCTCCACGCCGTTGCTGGACGTCGGCGAGGAGGCTGGCGTGCTCATGCCGTCCGGGTGCCGCATGGGCATCTGCTTCGGCTGTGTCACGCCGCTCAAGGCAGGAGCCGTCCGCGACTTGCGCACCGGTGAGATCACCGAAGCCGAGCCGGGCGTCCTCATCCAGACCTGCGTGTCCGCCGCGGCGGGCCCCTGCGACATCGAACGGTAGGAGCACCTTGACCGCCATCGACCCCACCGCACACCTGACCGCGGAGCAGATCGAGGAGCTCGGCCGCGAGCTGGACGCGATCCGCGACGAGGTGATCGCCGCCCGCGGCGCGGACGACGCCGCCTACATCCGCAGGGTGATCGCGGCGCAGCGCAGACTCGAGCTGGTCAGCAGGGGCGTGCTGCTGTTCTCGATCTTCCCGCCCGCATGGGTGATCGGCACCGCGGGTCTGTCCGTGGCGAAGATCATGGACAACATGGAGATCGGCCACAACATCCTGCACGGCCAGTGGGACTGGATGCGGGACCCGAAGATCCACTCCACCACCTGGGACTGGGACCATGTCTCGCCGGCCGAGCAGTGGAAGCACTCGCACAACGAGCTGCACCACACGTACACCAACGTGATCGGCAAGGACAACGACCTCGGCTACGGCATCATGCGCGTCGACGAGGATCAGAAATGGCACCCGTTCCACCTCGGCCAGCCACTGTGGAACTTCATCAACGCCTGCTTCTTCGAGTACGGCATCGCGGCGTACGACCTGGAGCTCGCCAAGAACCTGCACAAGCGCCGCCGCAACAATCCGGACTTCCGCGCGCGGGCCAGGGACGTGGGCCGAAAGATCCGCAAGCAGGTGCTCAAGGACTACGTGATCCACCCGCTGCTGTCGGGCCCGTCGTTCCTCACCACGCTCGCCGCCACGTTCACCGCGAACCTGGTCCGCAACATCTGGTCCCACTCGGTGATCATGTGCGGGCACTTCCCCGAGGGCGTACAGGTCTTCGAGCGCCGGTCGATCGAAGGCGAAACGCGCGGCCAGTGGTACCTGCGCCAGATGATGGGCTCGGCGAACATCAGCGGCAGCAAGGCCATGCACTTCATGACCGGCAACCTGTCGCACCAGATCGAGCACCACCTGTTCCCTGACCTCCCGAGCAACCGGTACGCCGAGGTCGCGCTGAAGGTGCGCGCCTTGTTCGAGAAGTACGAGCTGGAGTACGTCACCGGACCGCTGCCCAAGCAGGTGTACTCCGCGTGGCGCAAGGTCTTCCGGCTCTCGCTGCCGAACAAGCAGCCCAAGGTCAAGACGCCGGACCGCGAGAAGGAGCTCGTCGCGGCCTGAGACGGCCCATGCCGTGCCCGTGCCTGTGCCCGTGCCCGGCGCCGTCAGTGCGGCACGGCGCTCAGGATTGAGCTTGTCCCGCCGTGTGGTGGTATCGGTGATCCATACGCCGTCCCGCCGTCGACCGCGACCTGTTCGCCGGCGGGCGTCTGCCGATCAGCCGGGCTGTCTTCCGGCAGGTCACCTCCTACCGGTTCGCGCCGACGGTGGTGCGGCCTGTCTCATACGCCTTCGAGCACTCCGAAAAGCGCCGACGGGCGGCCGCACCGGCGGGCCCGGACAACGCTGCGCGCAGATGCTGCCAGGTGCAGCCCGAGGTGACGACGAACACGATCGCCGCCAGCACTTCCCGATCGCCGTACCGACGCCGGCCACCGTCCTGAGGCTGCGACGGCGCCTCGGGCACCACCCGCTGGAACAAGTCCCACAACGCATCGGGCACCAGCTGCTCAGCGATCCCCACCAGGAACGCCGGCCCACCCGACCGTCCCCATGAGAGGGGCGTCTCATGTCCGGCGTGTGGCATTCCCCGTGTCGCGGAGCCGCCCGTACGATCCGCGAAAGACGTTGCGCTCCAAGGCACGCCGGCCTGGATGGCGCCGTTCCTCCGCCGGGTAGCCGACCGAGACCAACAGGGCGACGGCCAGATCGTCACGGCCGTCGATCCCGATCACCTTCTTCACCTTGGCCTCGTCCCAGCCGTTCATGGGCGAGGTCGCCAGACCCATCTCCGTAGCAGCGAGCATCAGGAATGAGGCCGCGATCACGGCGTCCTTGACCGCGTACTCCCGAAGCAGACCGCGCCGATCGAGATCCTCCTGGAAGGCGCTCGACGCGGCGGAGAACCTCGCGATGAACTCGTCGTTCCATGCTCCCCCGCGCCGCGCCTGCTCATAGACGTCGCTGTGGTCTTCACGCCAGGACTGCGGCTCGGCGACGAAGACCAGTACGACGGGGGCCTCTTGGGGCTGGGGCTGGCCTCCGGTAGCCCATGCCAGCCCCGCACGGCCCGCTTCTCCGGACACCACGACGATCGACCGGTCCTGGAGGTTCCAACTGGTGGGCGCCTCCACCGCGAGATCAAGGAGTGCTTTGAGCGTGCTCGGCGGAATCGGATCGGGCCGGTAGTGGCGGACGGTGCGGCGGGTGCGGATCGCTTCAGCGACGGACATCGTGTGGCTCGTCATGTAACTCACTATTGGAGAGCGACTCTCCGTAGGGAAGAGGGCACCTTTTCGTGCGCTACTCTCCCGGCATGAAGACCACGGTGGAAGCATCCGGACTGCCTGCCGACGCCTACTCCGCAAAGTGCCCGACGCGCCAGGTCCTCGACCACATTTCCGGCAAGTGGACGATCCTCGTCGTGGACGCGCTCCTCGAAGGAACTCTGCGCTACACCGACTTGAAGCGGCGCATCGAGGGTGTCTCACAGAAGATGCTCACGCAGACGCTGCGCGGCCTGGAGGCCGACGGGTTCGTCACCCGCACCGTGTACCCCACCATCCCGCCCCGGGTCGAATACGACCTGACGGACCTCGGCCGCAGTCTGGCCGAGCCGATCTCTGCGCTCCGCCAATGGACCGAAACCCACATCAACGAGATCGAGCGGGCACGGGCTCGGGCCCGGAGCACCTCGAAGGCGGCGGAAGCCACCTGAGCAGTTGCATCGAATGCAACGGAGCATGACCCCGCCGGGGAGCCAGCCCTTTCGTCGACTCTCCCCCTTTGACCAGGCACGTCATGCTGGGTGCGCGCCCCCCTACTTGACGGCGTTCCGCCAGGTGATGGCCTGCCTGAAGCCGTCGGCGATGAGCCGCGCGTTCGCCGCGGTGATGTGTGTCGGCGCCGCGACCACTACCACCACAACGAGACTCACCAGGTGCGCCCCGTCGGGACCGGTCCGGTGGACCACCGGCCTTGAGGCGGGGGCGGACCTCCCCGGACGATGGCATGCCTCTCGCGTGGACGATGGCATGCCTCTCGCGTGTTGGTCGGCACACCGCCGCCTGGTCGGCCAGGGCGACGCGACGGTTTCGGGAGACGGCGCTGCGGTGACGCTCCTGGAGCCGCGCACCGGAAGCGGGCCCGCAGGCAACCCGAAGGTGCGAGGCACATCATTCGGCGGCCGGACGGGCCATACAAGCTCCTCTTTGTAAGCTGCGGAGATGTGGTCCGTTCGAGGTGTGGGACGGTTTCTGCGTGCCGCCGTCGAGGCGGGTATGTTCGTCCGATCACGGACGGCAAGCGGATCGTCTGTCCAACCCACCCAAGAGGACCCGACATGACTGATCTGGACTCGCTCCGGGCAAGCCTCGCGTCAGGTGAGCACGAGTTCGCCGGCACCTTGGCCTTCATCGCATCGCACTACGAGTATCAGCCGCAGGCGTTCCGCAACGGGGAACTGGACAATGCCGCGGGTGAGAACGAGGGCTCCTGCAAGACGCTGGGACTTGCCCTGCTGGAGGGGTTGAGCGACCAGGAGGCACTGCTGGCATTCGGCGAGCACTACCGCAGCGTGGTGGCGACGCCGAACGGCGCCGATCACGGCAACATTCGCAGCCTGGTGGCTCACGGCCTGGCAGGGGTGAGCTTCGCCGGGCACCCGTTGACCCGCAGGAGCTGACCCCGGCGCCGCACCGAGGGTCTGGCATATGTGGGAGATCGCCACGCCTCTCCGGCTATGCCCCCGGTCGCCGGCGTTCCCCTGATGTGGCGCGGGTGTGGCCGTGGCGTCGCGGGGCGCTGGGCGGCCGATCAGTCACAGCCACACCTGTTGGGCGAGGTGGTTGGCCCGCGACGCCGGGAGTGGATCAGACCCGCCGGTACCGCCGCGTGCATGGCTGCACAATTGCGCGGCTGGCGAAGTTGCTTCTGGACCCTGCCACCGGGTCGTCCCCCGACCCGCCTAAGCTCCCGATCATGGTTGTCGATGCGCGGTGGGCGCAATGGAACGGGCTGCGGGGGCGCATGCCAGCATGGAGCCCGGTGGGGGTGGTGGTCGAGGTCGACGGGCCGGTCGCGCGCCGTCACTACGGGACCCGCGGGACCGTCGAGCACGCTCCCCTCGCGCTGGGCACCGACCTCGCCGTGCTGGTACGTCGGCAGCAGGAAGCCTTCGCGAAGCGTGGTGAGCCGGTGGAGTGGAAGGTCTACGCACACGATTCCCCTGATCTGGGTCCTGCACTGACGGCGGCGGGTTTCACCGCCGGCTGGGAGCGCTCCGTGCTGATCGCCACCACGTCGTCAGGAGTGGAGCGCGCGGACGTGCCGGAGCCTCGGGACGGTGTGCACAGTCTGTACCGGGTGCGGGGGCAGGCGGGTCGAACCTGGGCGGTGGCCGTCGACTCCCCTGGCCCGCACGCGATGCCGTACGCCGAGATGATCGCGGATGGCTCCTCGGACGAGGGGGACGTCGTGATCGAGGTTCTCCTGGACGACGGCGTGGTCACTGCGGTCGGCTGGGCTCACAGCGACGAACAGCCCTTCACCCTCGTCGGCGGCTTGACGAGTGACGACGAGGACTTCGTCCGGACCTGCACGGACCGGTGGCGCGAGCGGAGCCGGCTCGGTTGCCCTCTGCTCGCCGAGGCCCACGGTTCGCTGCGCGAGCAACTTCTGAAGGCCGGTTTCAGCGAGGCCACCACCGTCCGCTCCTACCACTGGAGTCCGCCTGCAACCCCGGAACCGAGCCGGCCCGCACAGTTCCTCGACTGGCTTCACGACGACGGGCCGCTGTGGGACCGCTTCTACGCGGACTTCGACTTCACGCCGAGCACCAGACCTGCGATCACCCAACCGTCCCCCTCTGCCGTCTGGGACCTGCACTCCCACCACCGGCTCGTGCCCGACCTCCCCGCAGCGCTCGACGCGATCGTCCGGCGCGGACTGGTCAGCGCCACCGAGCCCGGGGAGTTCGTGTACTGGCTGAACTGGCAGCACGACGGCTACCGTTACGACCCCCGCCGCGTCGGCATCCCCGGCCGGCCCCCGGTGCCGGGCCTCGGCACCTATCCCAACGGCGACTACCACCTCCACCTCACACATGACATGCGCCTGGGCACCTTCGGGCATCCTTGGGAGCAGACTCTGACCGTCTGGGGGACCCCGCTGCTCTCCGCCGTAGAGGCGGAACTGACCGACTTGCTTGGGGACTCGATCAGGCGCCGGGACTGACCGCGACGCAGGTCTGTCCTTCTGCTCCTCTCAGGCACGAGAACGACAGAGGGGCCTGGCGCGGCCTTCTCGCACCCGATGCGACGAGGCTGAGCGGCGTAGTCGGCCGGACGGGCCAAGGACGGCGCTCGGTCACCCCCGGATCAGGGTGGTCCGACGGTGGGCCCGCGGACAGGGTGGCCGTCCTGCGCCGGGTACGGCGTGGGGTCCCCGTCCTGGATGGCGTACCGCTGCCTGAGCGCACGGCCGTTGTCGACCATCTCGCGCGGCGCCGGCCCCACCCCTGGGTGAAGTCCCCTGCCATGCCGTCCCCTCCCCCGCCGACAACGCTTGATCTATGCGTGGCAACTACGCACGAGCGAAGCAGCAAAGAAGGCCAAGCCTCTCCCTGGCCGGGACATGCCCTTCAAGTAGCCGGGTGCTGCCTTGGATCGGCAGTGTGATGAGGTGGGTCCGCGCGAGATTGCAGCGCATGGATACAAAGGGGCGAAAATGCGGGGCACCATACATCGACATGGGTCGTGGCGAAGGGCGGCGGCTGTGATCGTCGCAGCGTGGACGGTCAGCGCCGGCACGGTGATGCCGGCGGCGGCCGATACCGACCCACGGGGCTACCTCACGAAGATGAAAGCCCAGGAGATGTGGAAGGTGGCGGACGGCACCGGCGTCACAGTGGCGGTCATCGACAGCGGCGTCACGGACCTTCCAGAGCTGAAGGGCCGAGTCCTTCCTGGCATTTCCTTCATGGAACCACCCTTCGAGCGCCCGGATATCACCTATCCGCCCCACGAGGATTTCGTCGGGCACGGGACCAGCATGACCGCGGGGATCGTCGGCGACGGCTCAGCAGGCGGCCCGCAGGGCCTCGCTCCCGGCGCCAAGGTCCTGCCCATCCGCACGAGCATCGGCACGCCCATGGCCTTTGCCGTAGGTCCCGAAGTGGCCAAGGGGCTTCGGTACGCGGCCGACAACGGAGCCAAAGTCATCAACATCTCCCTCGGGGTGACTCCGGGGTGGTCGATGGACAAGATCAGGCCGGCCGTCGAGTACGCCCAGAGCAAGGGTGCGCTCGTCTTCGCCGCCATGGGGAACGACGGGGAGGGCCACAACTTCAACAACCCTGTCGCCGCCCTGCCGGGAGTCATCGGCGTAGGAGCCGTCGACGACACCGCCAAGGCCATGCCGTTCACCTCCTACGGCCCCGACACGGACCTGTCCTCCGTCGGCGGCAAGGTCCAGATCCGCTGCACCGACAACAAGGGCTGGTGCGTGGGAGACGGAGGCACCTCGTACGCCACCAGTCTCGCCTCCGCCTCCGCCGCGCTCGTCTGGTCGGCCCACCCCGACTGGACCGCGAACCAGGTGGCCCGTGTCCTCATCCAGACGGCCGGCGCCCCAGTCGACGGCTCGAAGCGCAGCGACTACGTCGGGTACGGAGTCGCCCGCCCCCGCAAGGTTCTACTCGATCATGAGGGAGACCCGGGTGCGCCCGACACCGACCCCCTCGCCGTCCCAGCCCCCGCGAAGGCTCCCACCCCAAGCGCCGACCAGACAGCTGCGGTGCCGCACCAGGTGCAATCTGCGGATGCGGAATCCGGGAAGGCCTCCTGGATGTGGCCCGCACTCGGCGCCGTCGTCGCCGTAGGCCTCGGCCTCGGCATCCCGCTGTTCGTCAAGCGCCGTCGCCGCTGACCCGTCCGGGCTCGTCGCCCCGGCCGGCGACAAGCACTGTGCCTCGACACAGGCGTCCGCTCCAGAAAACCGGAGCGGCTCCGACGATCTCCTCCGCCGAGGACCTGGTGTGGCAGGGCAGATCCACGACCGGATAGTTTCCCACCCGCCCGTCCGACCATACGGCCCGGCCCCATCCCGCCTCCCGCACCGCGCGAATAGCCCGACCCGCTCGACCAGCCCCGGCCGGGCCGGGCCGGGCCGGGCCGGGCCGGAGTTTGCGTTCGCAGCCCTGAGCGCGCGGGCGGCGCGCTCTCCCATCCCATCCCTGACGCCTTCTCCGAACGGCGGGCGAGGGCCATCGGAGGCTCTGCGGGGAGGCGTCGGAGCGCCGGAGCGCACCAGTCCGTTCACTTCCCCGGCATCCGAGCCGGACCGACATCTACGCGCGAAGAAAATATGCCCGCATAGTGGACGACTGTCGTCCGAGGGCTACTCACGAGTACTCAGATGCTGCTAGAAGTGTCGGGCCCAACCAACACGCCCCCCACGCAGCGGATTTGAGGCTGATCGTCATGCTCTGGCGAAGACTCGGATCGTCCGTACCGATCGCCGCCACGATGGTCGCTCCGAGAGCCGGCATCACCCAGCCGGCTTCCACCATCAGCCACGGCCATGCCGCTCTCCACGACCCGCACCCCTCGCGCGTCGGTGCCGGGACCCACCCTTCGCAGTGGCCGGCTCGGCGGTCCGAACTCCTCCGCCACCCTCACCCGCGTCGGCCTGCCGACCTCGCTGTTCAGCAGGGCCAAGTCGGCGCCCCGGCGACCCGGCGGCTCGGCGGCCGAGGGCGCGACCATGGCCGCCGGCACCCGGCCGCCGGCGGTCGAACCCAAGACGGCTCGCGCATCCCCGCATACGGCAACGTACGTCCCCGGCGCGTCCCGACCACCCCCGGCACACCCGTCAACGGTCGCATCACGATCGGCCGGAGCAGGGAGTGGAGGCACGTCTCACGTGACGTCAGGTGGGTCGCGAGCCGGGATCCCCGCGGCGGAGGCACCCGCGGCACCCGCGGCACCGGGAGCACCGACGGCACCGGTCAACAGACCTGGCACTTCATCCCCTGCGGCGCTCGGCCTGCCAGCCTGCCCGGCTGACCGGCCGCCGCCCGTCCACCAGCCACGGCGCCGGTCGTCCGCCAGGACCCGGCGACGTTTGGGCTCGGCGTCCCAGCCGAGCGCACAGCAACAATCCGCCTCGCACGCCTATCGCGTGGCGGTCGCTCACTGCTAGAAGAGTGACGCTTCAACAACTCCTGTTCCCCACAACACTCCAAGGAGTTCACTGTCATGCCCACGACAATTTTCAGACGCGTCATGCCCGTCCTGCTGACCCTCGCAGCCGTGACCCTGGGACTCACCCAGCAGGCCTCGGCCGCCACGGCGGCCGGCGAGCGCTACGTCGCTCTCGGCGACTCCTACTCCTCAGGGGTCGGCGCCGGAAGCTACCTGTCCGACAGCGGCAGCTGCCAGCGCAGCAGCAAGGCCTACCCGTCCCTCTGGGCGGCGGCCAACGCCCCGGCCTCGTTCTCCTTCACCGCCTGTTCCGGAGCGACGACCAGTACGGTCAAGAGCGGCCAGCTGACCCCCCTCAACAGTTCCACCACGCTCGTGAGCATCACCGCCGGCGGCAACGACGTCGGGTTCGCGAACGTCATGCAGACCTGCGTCCTGCAGAGCGAGACCACCTGTGTCAACGCGGTGAACAACGCCATCTCGCAGATCAACAACACCCTGCCCGGGAGTCTCTCCTCCCTCTACGGCACCATCCACAGCAAGGCGCCGCAGGCTCACGTCGTCGTACTCGGCTACCCGCGCTTCTACCAGCTGAACGGCAGCTGCATCGCCGGCCTGAGCGAAACCGAGCGCGCGGCGATCAACCGGGGCAGCGACGCCCTCAACGGCATGCTCGCCAAGCAGGCCGCCAACGCCGGATTCTCGTACTCCAGCGTCGTGGACGAGTTCACGGGCCACGAGATCTGCTCGGCCAACGCCTGGCTGCACAGCGTCTCGGTGCCCGTCTCCAACAGCTACCACCCCACGGCCGCGGGCCACTCCGGCGGATACCTGCCGGCCTTCCGCTCGGCCGTGTGACCGCCCCCGGGCCGCATCCCGGGCCTTTCGCGTCCATGAGTCGACGCGGGTAGACCCCGAGTTCCACCGCACGGCACCTCGTACACCAGCGCACCCGTCCCCCCGCCGAAATCCGCACCAGGAGGAAAGCTCATGAAGCTCCCCGCGGCATCCCCAGGCAACCAGGCCGGCCCCTCGGCCACGAACCGCCCACGAGCAAACGTACTGCGCTCCGTCCTCACCGCCCTCGCCCTCGTACTCGGTGCGCTCTTCGCCCCCGGCGTCGGCGTCGTCGGCGGTGCCACCGCCGCCCACGCGGCCACGAAGATCAGCCACGCCACCGCGACCTCGATGTTCCGCAGCTCCGGGATCACCTGGTCGTCGTCCGGCGGCTGCTCGAACCGCAACAACGCTTCCTGTACGTCCTTCGACCAGCTCAACCTCGCCACGGCGCAGGGCGCCCAGACCCTCAAGAGCGCCAGCGGTTGCGCGCTGAACATCACGGGCGGCACCGAGACCGGTCACGCCGACGGGACCTACTCGCACTGGAACGGCTACAAGCTCGACTTCAGCAAGTACACGTGCCTCGGTAACTACATCAAGAACACGTTCAGTTACATCGGGTTGCGCGGTGACGGCGCCCCGCAGTGGAAGTCCGGAGCCGGCAACGTCTACGCCGACGAGGGCTCCCACTGGGACGTGACGTTCTACAACTGCGGCGGCTGCTGAGCCCGATCCCTCCGCGTGAAGGCGCGAGCGGTCTGTCCGGACCTCATGTCCGGACAGACCGCTCCGGACGTTCCCGCGCCTCGGGAAAACACGAAGGCCAGGGGGCGATCTCTCCTTGCCGCTAATGATTGCGATCGCCCCACAGTCCGTCCGGAACGATCCCACGCCGAGTACGCCGTCCCATAACGGAATCGAAGGTCCGAGAGGCTCGTGCTCCGTGAGCTCGGGGCCCGGGACCGTGCGGCGGTCATCGAGTTGTTCACTTCGCCCGAGGTGGGCACCTAGGGCCTGTGTGATGTCGTGATCAGCTTCTAAGTTCTTCCCCCTGCGCGGGGTGGAATCCGGTAGGACTGTGGTCGTGACGCGTAGGCAACTCACCAATGCTCAGTGGAAGTTCATCGAGCCGTAT